>SGZC01000047.1 GCA_004213605.1 Flavobacteriales bacterium | reverse complement strand
TTCATTGCAATTAAAATTAAGTTACGAAAGAAGAATAGTTACTATTTAATTGCGTGCAAATATACTATAAAAAGTTAATTATTGTTTTGTTTTTAATAACTAATATAATTATATATAGCTGTTATAATATTTGGAAAATGGTTATTTACTTAATGATTTTAAATAAAGAATAGTTGCTTTTCTTATATCATATGCTTTTTCTTCTTTATTAGGTCTGTAAATATTTTTTACATGTTTGTTGTTTGGATTTAAAAAAGGTATATCGAATCCCTTAAGTAAAAAATCACTAAAAGCTATTTTATAAGTTTTATCCAAAATAATTTTTTCTCCTTGAATTAACCACTCACCGTTTGTTGCTTTTTCTAAATTATGTCTTTGCAGATACGCACCTGTTCCTTTTTTAGAATTTCCATAATCTAAAACTTCTTTTAACAAAACACCTTCTAGATCTACTTTTAATATTCCTCCTCCAAAGGGTAGCGTTCTAAAGATATCTATACTTGATAAATCACTCGGAAGCATATCATCAACACGAATTGAACCTCCATTAACCAGTGCGGCATCAACTTCATCATTAAAAGACCATATCATAGATTGTGTTATGATCGCTCCTAAATTGGTTTGAATACTTCTACTTGAAATTTCGGTACCATCTAAAGGCTCAGGTGATTTAAATATTACCTCTGAAGGTTCATCAATAATTTCTTTAATTTTTAAATTTAAAATATTTTCCCATTTATTGACAATATTTTCAATTTCTGGCTTTGAAGTTATTTTATCATTTATACTAAATAATTCGGAGTCAATTTTTAAATCTTTATTAACTGTATTGTATACTAAAGTATGTATATATATTGTTTTAGCATTAGCATCTGCCTTGGTAATTTTTGAATTCCCTACAGTAACTGACATAGCATAATGTTCATGCCCTCCCATAACTAAAGGTATTTGAGGGATTCTTTCAAGAAACTCTTTGTCTTGACCTAATTCTAGATGTGTTAGGCCAAACACTAAATCAACCTTATTTTTCAATTCATCATAAGCTCTTTCTGCCTCATTATAGATATTCCCGTAAAAAACATAATCTTTTATAGTGTAGGGTAATGTCACGCCTAAAAACCCAATTTTAATTTTTTTATCATTTTTACCATTTACTATCATCGTAAAAGTATCATTAGTTGCTAAAGTATCTTTGGGCCTCTGAATCTTAAAAAAAGATATACTATCATTTTTTAATTGTCTTACATTCGATGACATCCAGGGAAAAGAAGACTCATTTAATCTTTTCTGTAGATCTTTTTCTTTTAAATCAAACTCATGATTTCCAAAAGTGACCAAATCAAATTCCATTGCGTTCATGACCTCTATCATTTGTTTTCCATAAATATACTCTCCATCTACTTTAATAGTACCCAAGAGTGAAGGACTCAGAAAATCACCGGCCATAAAAAGAAACGTATTTGGATTTTCTTTTTTTATAGAATCTCGAACATGGGCAACTCTTGCCATTCCTCCAAAGATTCCGCCACCAAGTGGAGCAATTTCATACACATCGTTGATCTGTATAAATTTGAAAGTTATCTCATTTTTCGAAGTATTTTCTTTACAACCGAAAAGAGTAAATATGATAATTACAGTTAAAAGTGATTGGTATTTCATTAGATAAATTATTTTATTGGTAATTATTAAAGATTTTAGAAGCTCTATTATAAGCACTTTCGAAAGACATAGGATTTATATGAGTTGGTATTTTCTTCGCAGTAAAATAACTGAGTAATTTCTCGGTGGGCATGTTTCCCGTAAGTTCATCTTTTGCCATTGGGCAACCTCCAAAACCTTGTATTGCACCATCAAACCTTTTACAACCAGCATGAAATGCGGAATCAATTTTCTCATGCCATTTATCCTTTGTCGTGTGTAAATGTGCTCCAAATTCTATTGTTGGGTACTTTGAAATTAATTCAGAAAATAAATAAGTAATGGTGTCTGGTGTAGAGGAGCCTATGGTATCACTTAAGGAAATTATTCTTACTCCCATACTTGCTAATTTTTCAGTCCACTCTGCTACAATTTCCAAATTCCAAGGATCCCCATAGGGATTACCAAAACCCATAGATAAATAGGCTACCACAACTTTATTATTAGAATCTGCAATATTTAAAATTTCATTTAGCTGATCGAGAGACTGATTAATTGTTTTGTGCGTATTTCTCATTTGAAAATTTTCAGAGATTGAAAAAGGATATCCTAAATAATCAATTTCAGTAAATCGTACCGCATCTTGAGCGCCTCTTACATTTGCAACAATAGATAAAAGTTTACTCTTAGATTTAGACAAATCAAGTGCAGAAAGCAATTCGGCAGTATCTCTCATTTGTGGAATAGCTCGAGGAGAAACAAAACTACCAAAATCGATAGTGTCAAAGCCGCAACTCAATAAAGATTGTATAAACTGAGCTTTTTCAGCTGTTGGGATCCAATCTTTTATGCCTTGCATTGCATCGCGAGGACACTCTATTATTTTTACATACTGCATTGATCAAAGATAAGAATTCCTAGTTGTTTATTTTGTTAAAACTTAGGATTAAGGAATTAAAATAAATATAGCTATACCAATAAATACAATAAATTGAAGCCATTTTAATAAACTTGAAAAAGTTTTATTTTTAGCTAACGATAAAGAAATATACCCGGCTAAAAAAGCTAGAAAACTAAAAGTTATTAAGGATATCAACATAAAGACTATTCCTAAAATATAAAACTGAAGAACAATATTTTCTGTTGGATCCCAAAGAAAACTTGGAAAAAAAGCTAAGAAAAAAATAAGTATTTTGGGATTCATAAGGTTCATTAAAACACCCTGTTTGAACAATTCAACGGTTGATTTTTTCAAAACATTTGCATTAAACCTAAGGGAAGTTTCAGTACTTAAGACTTGATACGCAAGATAAATTAAGTATAGTGCCCCAATTACTTTTAAAATATAAAATACAGTGTACGATGCAGAAATAATTGCGGAAACTCCAAAAGCCAACAATGTAGTATGAAAAATACAACCACTTACTAACCCCAAAGTCGTTATAATGCCACTTTTTGTTCCATTGGCTAATGATTGAGTAATTACATAAAGATTATCAGGACCAGGAGAAAAAGCCAAAAGAATAGACGCCATTGAAAAAGAAATAAGACTTTCTAACATTCTTTTAGTATGGCTTTATTTATTCGTTTTACTAATTGTGGACCCTCGTAGATAAATCCGGTGTAAATTTGAACTAAACTAGCTCCAGCTTTTATTTTTTCAAGTGCATCTCTCTCGGAATGTATCCCGCCAACTCCAATTATGGGAAAAGAACCTTTACTTTTTCGATATAAATAACTGATTATCTCTGTTGATTTTTTTGAAATTGGTTTTCCACTTAAACCTCCTCTTTCTTTTTTATTTTCCGAAAGTAAATCATCTCTTTTTATAGAGGTGTTTGATGCAATAACCCCATCAATAGATGTTTCATTTATAAGCGCTATTATTTCGTCTAATTGATTGTTATTCAAATCGGGAGCTATTTTTAGGAGTATTGGTTTTTGTGTTTCAAACTTTTTATTAGCTTCCTGCACATCAGTTATTAATTCCTTTAAATATTCCTTGTCATTTAACTTTGCGTGACTAGATACATTAGGACAACTAACGTTTAAAACGAAATAGTCTACATAGCGATGTAAAGCATTAAAACATTCTAAATAATCACCTGTATAATTCTCAGGAGCTGTTTCAGTATTTTTACCAATATTTCCACCTATAATTATGTTTCTTTTTGATTTTAACTTTTTAATAGCTGCATTAACCCCTTGATTATTAAAACCCATTCTGTTAATTATCCCATCATCCTCTTTTAGCCTAAATAATCTTTTTTTATCATTACCAATTTGTCCTTTTGGTGTTACAGTTCCAATCTCAATAAATCCAAATCCAAAATTTGACAATTGATTAAATAAAACCCCATTTTTATCAAATCCTGCTGCCAATCCAACAGGATTAGGAAATTTAATTCCAAAAACTTCTCGTTCCAATTTTGAGTTTTTTATTTGAAATAAGTTTCTGAAAATAATTCCAAAACCAATTAGACTAAAAAATTTAATCAAAGAGAACGTAAAATAATGTACTTTTTCAGGGTCAAAAAGAAATAATATTGGTCTGATTATTAATTTATACATAGAACTAATATGAAGTGCAAAAATACTATTTTTGTGGATTAGATTTTAAGAAAAAAAGCAATGATTGAAAAAAAACACCTGATTAATCGATTTGTAAGTTATGTAACCGTTGACACAGAAAGTGATCCAACGAGTAAAAGCACTCCTAGCACAGAAAAACAATGGGATCTTGCAAATGCTTTAGTGGAGGAATTAAAAAGTATTGGAATGCAGGAGGTTTCCATTGATGAAAACGCCTACATCATGGCAACCCTTCCAAGTAATTCAGAAAAAAAACTACCTGTTATCGGGTTCATTTCTCATTTTGACACTTCTCCAGATTTTACTGGTGCCAATGTGAGACCTCAGATCATCGAAAATTACGATGGCAATGACATCATTTTAAACAAAGAACAAAATATTATTTTATCACCTTCATATTTTGAGGATTTATTACTTTACAAAGGACAAACCCTAATAACTACAGATGGAAACACCTTGTTAGGGGCCGATGACAAAGCTGGGATTACTGAAATAATTTCTGCTATGGAATATTTAATTAATCACCCAGAAATTAAACACGGAACCATTAAAGTTGGGTTTACTCCTGATGAAGAAATCGGACGTGGCGCTCATAAATTTGATGTCAAAAAATTTGGTGCTGATTGGGCCTATACGATGGATGGTAGTCAAGTTGGAGAATTAGAATATGAAAATTTTAATGCGGCTGGGGCCGTTGTTACTGTAAAAGGTAAAATTGTACATCCAGGTTATGCAAAAGGAAAAATGATTAATAGTATGTACATCGCTACACAATTTATTAACTCGTTACCTCAATTAGAGACCCCGGAACACACCGAAGGTCGAGAAGGGTTTTTTCATCTTCACAATATGGCTGGAGCTGTCGAAGAAACAAAACTTCATTACATCATAAGAGACCACGATCGTTTGCATTTCGAAGCCAGAAAAAATGTCATCAACAAATTAGCAGAAGACATAAACACGCAATATGGTCGAGAGGTAATTACTATTGAAATAAAAGATCAATATTTTAATATGAGAGAAAAGATTGAGCCTGTAATGCATATTGTTTCTATTGCTGAAAAAGCTATGGTGAAAGCGAATATTAAACCCTTAGTAAAACCAATTAGAGGGGGTACCGATGGTTCTCAATTAAGTTATATGGGTTTACCCTGTCCAAACATATTTGCAGGAGGACATAATTTTCATGGTAGGTATGAATATGTTCCTGTAGAGAGTATGCAAAAAGCCATCGAAGTGATCGTTAATATAGCGCAATTGGTCGCGAAGTAATAATCAAATAAAGCAATAAAAAAACCTTCAGTAAACTGAAGGTTTTTTTATTTAGAATCATGGTGAAATTATTTCTTTTTTTCTGGGGAATTTAATTTCTTGCTCATATCCATAGAAATAGCAGAAATTTCAAATTTCATTTTTCCTGCAGAAGTTTCTAAAAGACAAGTGCCATCTTGATTGATGTCTAAGACTTTAGCATGCATACCACTTTTCGTAATAACTTTAGCTCCTTTCTTGAGTTCACTTACAAAATTTTTCTCTTGCTTTTGTTTTTTAACTTGTGGTCGTATCATAAAAAGATAGATGACCATAAATAATAATATGAGTGGAAAAAAACTTTGTAATTGTTCCATAATAAATTTTAGTTAATTCTAGTTATTTTTTAGTTGGACCACTATTCCCTTTTGGGTTAACAAAAGCTTTTATTTTAATTGTTTCTTTTCCTGTTTCAGTGTTGGCGGTTATGGTTACCGTTTTACTCACTTGGTTTTTTCCACTACCGTTAAACTTAACTAGCATTTCTGCAGTATCTCCGGGTTCAACAGGAGTTTTTGGATATGTAGGAACGGTGCATCCACAACTACTTTTTGCGTTAACAATTACCAATGGTACTTCCCCTGTATTTTTAAATTCGAATACATGCTCTACATTAGTTCCTTGGTCAATTGTTCCGAAATCGAATTCTGTTTCAGTAAATTCCATTTTTGGAAATTTTCCTGAATTTGCATCACGTGTTTCCGCTTTTTCTACTTTTTCTTTACTTACTTTTGCTGCCGCATCTTCTTTACATGAGGTAATTGTAAATGCTATGATTACAACCACCATTAAGATTAAATTTTTCATTTTATTATAGTTTAAATTTTTGCGTTGCTAAAATACTTATTATTTTTATTTTATTGGAGCCCTCGGCCTATTTTATTTAATTTACCAGCTTCTTTTAAATCCTTCACTATTTTGTCTAATATTCCGTTGATAAATATTGAACTTTTAGGTGTTGAATATTCTTTAGATACTTCTAAATACTCATTTATAGAAACTTTTACAGGAATGGATTCAAAATGTATAAATTCAGAAATCCCCATTTTTAATATAATCATATCCAAATCTGCTATCCTTTCTTTATCCCAGTTTGGAGTCTTTCCATCTATTTCATTTGATAGTTCATCATCATTAAGAATTACTTTTTGCAGCAATTCAAGTGCGTAATCTCTATCTTCATTGTTTTTATATACCACAGGAATTAAAATACTATCCGTATTTTTTTTAGTTATTTTTTGAAGTGTTTTTAGCATCAGTGTGTTAACTAGAGGAAAATCGTCCAACCAGGTAAGTCGTTTATCTTCCAAATATTCATAGAGCTTATTGTTGGGAGCAATAATTTCTTTGAATATTTTTATGATTAAATCTTTATCTTCAAGGAAACTAGTGTCGTTTTTTGCAGTGGATTTTAAATACCAATCTTTTTCTTTTAACTCATTAAAAATGATTGAAACATATTCAGAATCATTTTTCCAATAATTTAAATTTCTTTTTTCTATTAAATCATTAAATTTTTCATTGGAACCTATAAGGGAGATAATCTTATTGTTGATAAAAGTTCTACTTGGATTTTTTTCTAACTCGGTCGCTAAATGTTTTTTTTGGGAAACTACCAGATAGTTTTCAGCTTGATCACGAAGAGAAACAAGCATTTGAAGCATTAGCAAATACAAATCTTGGATTTGTTCCATGTTATATAACAAAAACTTTTCTTGCTTTTCTAAATCTTTGTATTCACTTTGATTATAAGCATAGATAGATTGCAAAACTTTTACTCTGATATGTCTACGTGTTAGCATAATTTATAAGAACGTTATAAAAAAATAGCAATGCTATTTTGTAAGTTAATTTAATTGCTCAGCATTATTTTTAAGCTTTCTAGCGTCTATTTTAGATTTGGCAACATCAAAAGCAGCTTGGTGGGTCGTCATTCCATTAGCGTCTGCATTGTTTAATATTTCTAAAGTAGTATTGTATAAATTTTCTGTTTTACGAATAATTTCTGGTTTACCATAATTTTCTAATTCTGCGTAAACATTTATGATACCTCCAGCATTAATTAAAAAATCGGGTGCATATGTAATCCCTCTTTCTTTTAATAATAGACCATGTTTATTTTCATCTGCTAACTGATTGTTTGCTGCTCCAGCAATTACTTTAGTTCTAAGTAGTGGTAACGTATGATCATTTATTGTTGCTCCCAGAGCACAAGGTGCATAAATATCCATTTCTTCAGCATAAATATTATTTCCTTCATAAATTTCGACATTGTATCGATCTCTGACTTCCTCTAACCTATTTTGATTGATATCAGAAATAAAAACTTTAGCTCCCTCATTTGATAAATTTTCAACTAAAGCTTCACCAACATTTCCAATTCCTTGAACATAAACAATTTTATCCTCAAGAATATTGGTTCCAAACGCATGGTGTGCTGCAGCTTTCATCCCCATAAACACCCCATAGGCAGTAATTGGTGACGGATTGCCTGCACCTCCTTTATCTTCTGAAATGCCAGTAACATAAGGAGTCACTGTTCGAACCAAATCCATATCTGAGGTAGCCATTCCAACATCTTCAGCTGTAATATATTTGCCTCCTAGGGAGTGAACGAACTCTCCAAATCGAAGCATTAACTCTGGTGTTTTTTGTGTTTTCGCATCGCCTATAATAACAGCCTTACCACCTCCCAAATTAAGCCCAGTAACAGCAGACTTGTAGGTCATCCCTCGAGACAAGCGTAAAACATCGTTTAATGCTTCCCACTCATTATTGTACTGCCACATACGTGTTCCCCCCAAAGCAGGACCCATGACGGTATTATGTATACTAATTATTGCTTTTAATCCTGTATCTTTGTCGTTGCAAAAAACAACTTGTTCATGATTATCAAAAGATAATTGTCCAAAAACAGGGTTTAATTTTTTAAGTTCGCTTTTGCTAACTACTTCAGTCTCCATATATTAATTTTTTACATCCTTAAAAAGGCGGTGCAAAAGTAGTTGTTTACTAATAATCTCGCAAAAATATCACAATTAAATTATGATATTGTTAATAAATGTCGAAATAGTATAAATGAAAGAGTTACAGTACCTTAACCTCTATTTTAAAAAATATAGCGGAAGACTAACTTTGGGTTTAATAATTACAATTATAGCTACCATATTCAAGATAATTGTTCCCAAAATTATTGGTGATATCGTAGATGTTGTAAAAGACTACCTTGATGGAACCATAACCCATATCGAAATAGTGAAACAAGAATTAATTAGCTATATCCTAATGATTTTGGGAGCAGCTATACTAGCTGGTTTTTTTACTTTTTTAATGAGGCAAACTTTTATTGTAGTTTCTAGGTATATTGAGTTTGATCTAAAAAATGAAATTTTCAAACAATATCAGCGACTTTCGTTAAGTTTTTATAAAAAAAATAGAACCGGCGATTTAATGAACCGAATCAGCGAGGATGTTTCTAAGGTAAGAATGTATGCTGGTCCCGCATTGATGTATAGTGTTACTAATTTAACCTTACTAATAGTTACTATTAGTTACATGTTTTATAAAGCACCTAGTCTAGCTATATATGCCATAGCACCATTACCGCTGTTGTCATTTGCAATTTATAAATTAAGTGCAGCCATTCATAAAAAAAGCACGGTAGTTCAACAATATTTATCAAAACTAACATCTTTTACTCAAGAAAGTTTTAGCGGTATATCGGTCATTAAAGCCTATGGAATTGAACCCAGAATTATTAGTGATTTCAACAAACTATCTGAAGACAGTAAAAACAAAAATATTGATCTCGTAAAAGTACAAGCACTATTTTTCCCCTTAATGATTTTACTAATAGGCTTGAGTAATATTTTAGTGGTCTACATTGGAGGAAATCAATTTATTAGTGGACAAATTAAAGAACTTGGAACTATTGTTGAGTTTTTAATCTACGTAAATATGTTAACGTGGCCTGTAGCAGTGGTAGGTTGGGTAACGTCAATGATTCAACAAGCCGAGGCTTCTCAAAAGAGAATTAATGAGTTTTTAAAAGAACAACCCGGCATCCTAAATCATGAAAAATCAAACTCTCAAATTAGTGGAAAAATAGAATTAAAAAATCTTTGCTTTACATATTCAGATACCAATATTACTGCCTTGAAAAACATATCATTTACCGTCAATCAAGGAGAGACTGTTGCTATACTTGGTAATACCGGATCTGGTAAATCTACTATTCTAGAGCTTATTGGCAGACTCTATGATGTGGATAATGGACAACTAACAATTCAAGATAAAAACATTAAAGACTTAAATTTATTTGACTTAAGAAGTCACATTGGCTATGTACCCCAAGATGCGTTTCTTTTTAGCGATTCGATTATTAATAATATTAAATTTGGGAAAGAAAACGCTACCGATGAAGAAGTGTATCAGGCAGCAAAAATTGCATCTGTACACACAAACATTATCAAATTTCAAGAAGGTTATCGTACCATACTAGGTGAACGTGGTATTACCCTAAGTGGCGGTCAAAAACAACGAATTTCTATTGCTAGAGCTATCATCAAAAATCCACAAATATTGTTGTTGGATGACTGTCTTTCTGCGGTAGATACTGAGACTGAAGAAAATATTATTAATAATTTGAGCGCTGTTACTAAAGACAAAACAACAATAATAGTGAGTCATCGAGTTTCTTCAGCTAAAAAAGCGGATAAAATAATAGTTCTCGATCAGGGGAAAATTATACAGCAAGGAACTCATAATGAGCTAATAAAACAAGTAGGGTATTATAAAGAACTTTACGCCAAACAATTATTAGAAAAAGAAAACTGACATTAATGTTGCCATACTTATATTTTTTTAAGATTTTTGACATAATGTTTAATATAAAAAAAATACTATGAGTGATAATTATATGATGGAGAGAGAAGAAATTCACTCTAAAGTTATGCGAGCAGGAAGAAGAACTTATTTCTTCGATGTAAGAGCTACCAAAGCAGGAGATTATTATTTGACCATAACTGAAAGTAAAAAATTCACCAATGATGATGGGTCATTTCACTACAAGAAACACAAAATATATCTTTATAAAGAAGATTTTTCTGAATTTAAAAATAGTTTGGACGAAATGATTTCTTTTATCATTGATGAAAAAGGTGAAGAAGTAATCAGTGAACGTCACCAAAGCGATTACAAAAAAGAAAGTTCTGAAGAGACTGATTCAGAAAATACCGATTCAACAACGTCTAGCTTCACAGATGTTGATTTTGAGGATATATAATCCTAAATTCTATAAATTTTATCAACATCCTTTTAGATTAATTTTAAAAGGATGTTTTTTTTTATACTTTAGGCAAACAAAAAAAGAACATGAAAAAAATTTGTTTTTATTTACTAGTCTTCACATGTTTTAACGTAACAAGTCAAGATTATCATGTAAAACTTGATTATTTTCTTCCTAACAACCTAGTGTACAATTCTGAAATCCCAACACCGGCAAGTATAATAGGTCACGAGCTAGGTGACTGGCATATTACACACGATAAGTTGGTAAACTATATGTACCAACTTGCTGAAAGTAGTGATCGTATTAGTATTGAAAATAGAGGAAAAACTTTTGAAGGTAGACCATTAATTCTACTCTATATTACCTCTCCTAAAAATCAAAATAATCTCCAGGAAATCAGGAGAAATCATATTTCAATAACTGAAAAAGGAGCAGAAAATTTAGATGTCAAAAATTTACCCATTGTAGTTTATCAAGGATTTTCTATACATGGAAACGAAGCAAGTGGCTCAAATGCCGCTTTAGCAATTGCCTATTATTTGGCTGCTGCACAAGGGCCTGAAATAGATTTATTATTAGATAATTCGGTTATTTTATTTGATCCATCCTACAATCCCGATGGATTACAACGTTTCGCCTATTGGGCTAACATGCATAAAGGAAAGAATATTAATCCTGATCCAAATGATAGAGAATACAACGAAATATGGCCTGGAGGCAGAACTAACCATTATTGGTTTGATATGAATAGAGACTGGCTGCCTGTTCAGCTGCCAGAAAGTCAAGCTAGAATTAAAACCTACCATGAATGGTATCCAAACATTCTTACAGACCATCATGAAATGGGAACAAATTCGACTTTTTTCTTTCAACCTGGAATTCCCTCTAGAACAAATCCGCTAACACCCAACAGAAATCAAGAATTAACCGGTAAAATTGGAAAGTATCATGCCAAAGATTTAAATAAAATTGGAAGTCTATACTACAGTAAAGAGAGTTTTGATGATTTTTATTACGGAAAAGGATCTACATTTCCCGACATCAACGGAGGTATTGGAATTTTATTTGAACAGGCATCCTCCAGAGGTCATGCTCAAGAAAGTGACAATGGAATTTTAACTTTTCCTTTTACAATTCGCAATCAATTT
>SGZC01000046.1 GCA_004213605.1 Flavobacteriales bacterium | reverse complement strand
CATTCTATAAATACCTCCATCATTCTGCGCTAACTTAAAACCTAGTTGTTGTCCTAACATATTATAGATTGCAACATAAACTTTACCATCATATTCGGTATTTAAGGTAACTTCAAACTGATTGTTATCCTGTGAGGTAATGATCAATTCAGAATTAGTAATCTCCATATCGAGTACCCCTAAAGCACCAATATTTGCTGAATAATCTTCTGTTTCTCCATATTGTGTCTCTTCACAAGCATCATTAGGAACTCCTGCTTGCCAATTCGTTTTTGCTCTCATTCGGTGTATGCCCATTGGAGCTCCATCAGGAATCACTAAATCAACAGTTTCTGTATAAGAACCTGCAGCAGCTCCTGGAGCTATTATAAATTCAGGAACCACAACTTCATCACTCGTAAAATTAGAATCATCGTTAAAATCAATCCAAACCTTTACATGTTGATCACCATATCCTGTGGTTACCGTTAAACTATAAGTATTATTTTCCATGAAATTAGCTACCTGATCTGTAAAATCCCCATAGCCTTCACATGCAGAAGGATTATTAATTTCTGCAACACTAAACAATTGAAAACCGTCACCAAAAGAGCAATCACTGTCTGGTTGACAAAGTACATTTTCAATCGAAATAGTGGTTTCATCATTTGTTTCATTACCATCACCATCCAATGAAGTTTGGACAACAATATCATAAGTTCCAAGTTCGGAAAAATCTGCTTGTTCTGTAAAGCTATAAGATGCAATTTCTTCAGAACCAATGGGACCAGCAAATGTTTCTATAACAGGATCACCTCCATTTACAGTATATGAAACATCAAAATTAGATTGTTCTTCAGCACCATAATTTTTAATGGTCACTGATATAGTCTCAATTCCTAAGCCAGACCCTGTTTCAGGAGCTGTAATTTCCTGAGCACCTACATCATTTGCTAATAAGTGAGTAACTTCTTTTATGTAAGGGTCATTCGATTCAAATTCATCACCTGTTAAATTAGATTTAACTTCTATGGTATAAGTCTGTCCTGCAGTTGATAAATCTAAGGTTTGGCTAAAAATATAATTTTCTACTTCGTTGGATAAAATAGTTCCACTAAAGGTCTCTGTTGCAACTAAATTACCATCTAGAAACAATTCTAGAGGTATATCAGACTGAGGATCCAATCCATAGTTCCTGATACTTACTTCTACAGTCTCTGTGGTAGTTAAAATACCATTCATTGGGTTAATGATGTTATTAACACCTACATCTTGAGCAAAACCACTGCTTAGCGAAAATGAAGCAACTTGAGTTCTCCATTGATTATTAGCAGAAAAATATTCCGCAGTATGCCAAAATGTAAAATTATTTGGATCCATGGTTAAATGCGAATAGTCTCCAAACCTATTGGTGGTTGTTTGTACACCAACTCCATCAACAATGGTTGTTTCTGCTATGGTCATTTCACCTAAAGCATCACCATCGTATCTTCCCGTATATCTAATTCCCGCAGGTAACGTAGCGCTTGCTATGTTAAATGCCAGACCAATATTTCCGGCAGCATCCATGGCAGCACTTCCCATAAACCTACTATTATCGTCTGCAGGTGCATACGTTCCTTCTTGAAAAACTTCCCAAGGATTGGTAGCATCGTTTCTAAGTTCTATCCATCTTACACCAGCATTAGTTCCATCAACATTATCATTAAATGTAATAACCCAAGAGTTATGGGTACCAAAACTTCTATAATTAGCTGCATAAGATATTACTCCCGTAATCATATCAATTTTCTGACCTGTTCCTGGTTGGGCAACATCACCAGCTCCAAAAGGAGCAAAATAGGCATTAAATGGGTCCGTAGGGATTTCTAATGGAGATGAAATTGTTGAGCTAGTTGGATTATCAAAATCAACATCAATCTCCCAAATTTTTAAGTGATCATAGGTAATACCACTCCAACCATCATCTTGTAAATAGACAATGTAACCCGGTAAATCATCCGGGTAATCAACACCTGTTAGATTTGCTGGTTCAGGACTTAAAACAGTATTTGGATTTGATGAATTTCCTGGCAATGGAAATCCAATAATTTGTGGATCGGGATCTCCAGCTAGTATTACGTCTCTTTCAATCGCATACACTTTATTTGCACCACCTTTATTTGCTGTCAGGTAATAGGCATCAGGCCATATACTATAATGCGGATAATCTGGAAATGTATCAAATGAATATTGATAAACATGATATTCTCCAGTAGGATCATTAGTAACAGAAACACCAATAGCCAGTCCATTACTAACCGAACCAAATTCACTTACAAAATAACGATCAGCTAATTGATCATATAGTATAATTGGATCTCCTGAGTTTGAGCCTATACCTAAAAATGCACCTAGTGAGGTTGGACCTGCTAGTAGATTTCCTGTTTTATCAAATATTTTTACACTCGAGTTAACCGCATGAACGTAGTGATCAGGTCCTGCAGCTCCAGATGGATCTGGAGGAGTAAAACCAGTATTGTCAAAACCAACAAAATTTTGTTCGATGGCATAAGAAAAAATACCACCTATTCCATCTTGAACATTGGTATTGATATCATTGTATGGCAATGCGTTTTGATTTACTTTTTCGTTAATTCGTGATTTATTTTCAACAATGGTCATTGTTTTTGGACTAGTTGCGTCGTATTCTGTCGTTGGGAAATCTCTCAAAGGAATGGTAGTACCCATATAGGTTCCCTGTATAAACTCAGTTGCAGTAAAGGAATCCTGAGCGTTTACAATCCTTGCTAAAAGGATTATAAACAGGCAAGTAAAAATGTTTATTCTTTTCATAATGTTTTTTTTAAAATTTTGACGAATTTAAGTTAAAAAAGCGGAAAATAAAAAAGTTATTAAATGGTATTCTATTCGATAATTACCTTCTAAAAAATAAGTACATTTGTTAGCTTAAAACCTATGAAAATTATTTGGTATGATTCATTTTTTTGGAGAGTTAAAAAAAACAGTCTTTACTGTCCAAACCACAACAACGCTTTCTACACTTGATATTCAAAAACTAAAATGGCTATTTGGAAATCAACCTAAAATTGAAGAATCCGTCATAACAGATTTTTTTATTGGTCCACGTGCAACAATGATAACTCCTTGGAGTACCAATGCTGTTGAAATAGCACAAAATATGGGTATCAACGGAATTCTTCGAATTGAAGAGTTTTTCCATACCAATGAAAATTCTTTAGATTTCGATCCAATGCTTTTTCAAAAGTACTCGATGTTGTCTCAACATATGTTTACTGTAAACATACAACCACAAGATGTATTGGAGATTGAAAACATAGATACCTATAACCAAACTGAAGGATTGGCATTAAATGATGATGAAATTTATTATTTAAAAAATCTTTCTAATACGATTGGAAGAAAATTGACTGATAGTGAAGTTTTTGGTTTCAGTCAAGTAAATAGCGAACATTGTAGGCATAAAATATTTAACGGAAAATTTATTGTTGATGGAAAAGAAATGCCTTTCTCGCTCTTTAAATTAATTAAAAAAACCTCTTCAGAAAATCCAAACACTATTGTTTCTGCCTATAAAGATAATGTAGCGTTTATAGAGGGTCCCAAAGTAGTTCAGTTTGCTCCCAAAAGAGCTGACCATCCAGATTACTATGAAAATAAAAGTTTTAAAAGTGTTATTTCTTTAAAAGCTGAAACTCACAACTTTCCTACGACTGTTGAACCATTTAATGGAGCTGCTACAGGTAGTGGTGGAGAAATAAGAGATCGTTTGGCTGGAGGAAAAGGATCACTGCCACTTGCAGGTACTGCGGTTTACATGACATCGTATTCGAGACTTAAAGAAAATCGTCCATGGGAAAACGCTGTGAAGGAAAGAAAATGGCTCTACCAAACTCCTTTAGATATATTAATAAAAGCAAGTAATGGAGCTTCTGATTTTGGAAATAAATTTGGACAACCACTTATTACAGGTTCAGTTTTAACATTTGAAAATGAAACTAAAAACAGAAAACTAGCGTACGATAAGGTAATTATGCAAGCAGGTGGTATCGGCTACGGAAAATTTAATCAAGCGCTTAAAGATACCCCTAAAAAAAAGGATAAAATAGTAATTTTGGGTGGTGAAAACTATAGAATAGGCATGGGAGGAGCAGCTGTATCCTCAGCCGATACAGGTGAATTTTCAAGTGGAATAGAGCTCAATGCTATTCAACGTTCCAACCCCGAAATGCAAAAAAGAGCAGCCAATGCGATACGTGGTATGGTAGAAAGTGACACCAATACTATTGTATCTATTCACGACCATGGAGCTGGAGGGCATCTAAATTGTTTAAGTGAATTAGTAGAAGAAACAGGTGGAAGCATCGATTTGGATAAATTACCAGTTGGTGACCCTACCCTTTCTGCTAAGGAAATTATTGGTAATGAGTCTCAAGAAAGAATGGGATTAGTTATTGGGGAAAAAGACGTTGATAAATTAAAACGAATTGCTAAAAGAGAACGCTCACCATTTTATGAAGTTGGTGAGGTTACTAACGACCATAAGTTTAAATTCGAAAGCAAAAAAACAGGTGAGAAACCTATGGATTTTGATTTAGAGGATATGTTTGGGAGTTCCCCAAAGACCATCATGAATGATGTGACCATTGAACGTCTTTATGATAGCCTTGTTTATTCTCCATCCAACATAAAAGAATATTTATTAACTACACTTTCGCTAGAGGCTGTTGCCAGTAAAGATTGGTTAACCAATAAAGTTGATCGATGCGTTACGGGTAAAGTTGCTAAACAACAATGTGTAGGTCCATTACAAATACCCCTCAATAACTGTGGGGTTATGGCGCTAGATTATCAAGGGAAAGAAGGGGTTGCTACTTCGATTGGGCACAGCCCTATTTCTGCACTGATAGATCCAGTTGCTGGATCACGAAATTCGATTGCCGAAGCCTTAACGAATATTATTTGGGCACCTTTAGAGAAAGGATTAAAAAGTGTTTCACTTTCAGCAAATTGGATGTGGCCTTGTAACAATGAAGGTGAAGATGCTCGATTGTATAAAGCTGTTAAAGGAATTTCAGAATTTGCTATTTCGTTAGGGATTAATGTTCCTACCGGAAAGGATTCGCTTTCGATGAAACAAAAGTATAAAAACGAAGAAGTTATTTCGCCTGGTACGGTAATCATATCTGCTGCAGGGCATTGTAAGGATATTAAAAAAGTCGTAGAACCTGTACTTCAAAAAAATGGTGATAGTATTTATTACATCAATATATCAAAAGACGACTTTAAGTTAGGAGGGTCTTCTTTTGCGCAAACACTGTCTTCAATTGGTAATGATGCTCCAACGGTTAAAGATGCGTCTTATTTGTCCTCCGTGTTTAACAGCATTCAAGAATTAATATCAGACCATCAAATACTCGCAGGGCATGACGTTGCGTCTGGAGGTTTAATTACAACACTTCTTGAAATGTGTTTTGCCGATAACAATTTAGGAGCAAAATTAAATCTAACAGATTTAGGAGAAGAAGATTTAATTAAAATTTTATTTTCAGAAAACAACGGAATTGTTTTTCAAGGGAAAAAAGATTCCATAATTGAAAAAACACTTGCTAAAAACAATGTTGATTTTATTAAAATTGGAACGGTTACTGATACAGAATCACTTCAAATTAAACATATAGATCAAAATTTAGAGTTTAGTATTCCTGAAATGAGAAAAGTTTGGTTTGAAACCTCTTATATTTTAGACCAAAAACAAAGTGGTGAAGAAAAAGCAAAAGAGCGTTTTGATAATTATACAAAGCAACCACTAAACTTTAAATTTCCAGATCATTTTACTGGAAAACTTCCCGTATTTGACAAAAATTATCCTAGGCCTAAAGCAGCAATCATTAGAGAAAAAGGATCAAATTCTGAACGAGAAATGGCCAATGCAATGTATTTGGCAGGTTTTGATGTTAAAGATGTACATATGACAGATTTAATAGAAGGTAGAGAAACACTAGAAGACATTAAATTTATTGCAGCGGTAGGAGGTTTTTCTAATTCAGATGTTTTAGGATCTGCTAAAGGCTGGGCAGGAGCTTTTTTATACAATAAAAAAGCAAAAAATGCATTAAAAACCTTTTTTGCTAAAGAGGACACCCTATCCCTAGGAGTCTGTAATGGTTGCCAATTATTCGTTGAATTGGGACTATTAAATCCAGAACACGAGGAAAAGCCTAAAATGCTCCATAATGATTCAGGTAAGTTTGAGTGTACATTTACTTCTGTAGAAATTAAACAAAATAACTCCATCATGTTATCTTCTTTAGCTGGTACAAATCTAGGAATTTGGGCAGCCCACGGAGAAGGTAAATTTAGTTTTCCAAAACCAGAAATCCACTACAATATTGTAGGAAAATATAGTTACAGTGGTTTTCCCTCCAATCCTAATGGGAGTGATTTTAATACCGCAATGTTAGCGGATAGCTCTGGAAGACATTTAGTGATGATGCCACACTTGGAACGATCAACTTTTTCATGGAACTGGGCTCATTATCCTAAGCACAGAAAAGATGAGGTAACGCCTTGGCTAGAAGCTTTTATAAACGCTAGAAAATGGTTAGAAAATAAAAGTTAAAAAGACTCGTTTTAAAATAAAAAAGCCATGAAAAAAAAATATTTTTTTTTAGCATTAATTTTATTTCAATTTAGTTTCGGGCAAAGTATACCGGAGAAATACCAAAGAGCAAAAATATTTTACAGCCAAGCAGAAGAATTAAAAGAATTGAATTCTCTGGGTATCGCTGTAGATCATGTTATTCACAAACAAGGGGTTTTTGTGATTTCAGATTTTTCAGTGTCTGAAATAGAATCAGCAAAAAATGCAGGTTTTAGTGTAGAGATTTTAATTGAAAATTCAAAAGAATATTTCATCGAGCGCAACGCTTTAAATCTTTCACCGCAGAGTAATGTTAATTGTGAAGATTCGAACTCGAGTAATTATGAAACTCCTGAAAATTTTTCACTAGGGTCGATGGGAGGATATTTTACCTATCAAGAAGTCCTTGATCAGTTGGATTTAATGAAAACATTATATCCAGAACTAATTACAGAAAAAGAAAATATAAGTGATTACTTAACCGAGGGAGAGCCTGATAGCTCAACAACGCCACCTATTGGAGGCAATGGAATCAAATGGGTTAAAATTAGTGATCATCCAGGAGACTCCTCTGAGCAAGAACCACAAATTCTTTATACGGCAATTCACCACGCTAGAGAACCAAATTCACTCTCTCAACTTATTTTTTACATGTGGTATCTACTTGAAAACTATAATACTAATAGTGAAATAAAAAGTATCGTTGATAATACCGAATTATTTTTTGTTCCCGTAGTAAATCCCGATGGATACCTCTATAATGAAAAAACAGACCCAAATGGAGGTGGGTTTTGGAGAAAAAATAGAAAAAACGGAAATGGCGTTGACAACAATCGTAACTATGATTATTTTATAGATGGAAATCCAACTAATGGAATTTGGGGAGGAGAAGGAACTTCTAGTAATCCAAATAGTGATATCTATCCTGGTACTGAAGCTTTTTCAGAAGTAGAAAATCAAGCAATCAAATGGCTATGTGAACAGCATAATTTTAAGATTGCCTTAAACAATCACTCTTATTCAAATCTTTTGTTGTATCCCTTTGGGTATACCGAGAATGCGCCTACCCCAGAAAATGAATTGTTTGTTGCTATGACTGACGAACTGGTTTCAAAAAATGGGTATGAGAATATCATAGGCTCAGATCTCTATCCCGCTTCAGGAGTTGCAGATGACTTTATGTACGGTACCATAGGTACTCATGATAAAATTTATGCATTAACTCCAGAGATAGGATCAGAATTCTGGCCCCCTTCTAGCCAAATTGAAGAAATTGCAAAAGACATGATGTACATGAATATAACAGCTGCTAAAATGGTCAATAATTATGCGGTAGTTAAAAATAATTCTTCTCAATATCTAGGAGAAAATTTAACAGTTGAACAAAATTTTAATTTAAAAAACTTAGGCATCAACGGTTCAGGCAATTTTACAGTGAGTATAAACCCAATATCATCCAATATCATTTCTGTTGAAAGTCCTATTGCATTCTCAAATTTAGAGTTTTTGGAAGAAATTAATGAATCTATTTCTTATGAACTAAACAGCGATACTGAACCTGGGGACCTCATTACTTTTGAATTAGTAGTTAACAATGGAAACTTTGATCAAACAATAACATTAAATAAAATATACGGTAATTTAATTCCTGTTTTTATTGATAATGGTAATAGTGTAACCGATAATTATGTTAACAATGGCTGGGCAGTTACAAGTTCCACATTTGTATCGCCATCGACATCAATCACAGAATCTCCTAACGTGGATTATCTAAACAATCAAAATAAAAGCATTCGCCTTTCAGAACAAATAGATTTAACAAATATCAATGGTGCCAATGCAACCTTTTTTGCTAAATGGGAAATCGAAAATGATTGGGATTATGTACAATTTGAAGTTTCTACAGATAATGGAAATTCTTGGATTCCTCAATGTGGTTTATATACAAACGAAGGAAGCAGTAATGATGGCCAACCAACCGGAGAGCCCCTTTATGATGGAATCCAGAATGATTGGGTTCAAGAAGAAATTGATTTAAATGACTTTATAGGAGAGGAAATTAAAATTCGTTTTCAATTTGAATCTGACGGTGCTGTGGGAGCGGATGGGTTTTATTTTGATGACCTCACGATTAATGTACTTGATGATGGAAGTTTAAATAATCCAACGATAAATTTAGTTCCATTCAATATGTATCCAAATCCTGTAATTGATGAATTGTTTATTGACACACCCTTACTTGATTATGAACTAAGTATATACAATATACATGGCCAATTGCTAGTTTCTAACGCTAATTATTCTGGCTCGCAAACTCTTAACTTTAGTGATTTTCCCTCTGGAATGTATTTGTTAAAAATAATATCGCAAACTAAAGTTACCGTATTTAAAATAATAAAAAAGTAAGTAATTTCTAATACCCTATTTAAGGAGTAACTTTTAGTTACTCCTTTTTATTTCAAAAATCTGAATAATTTTCATACTTTGCAGTTTATAATTAAACTTCACTTTCATGAACAGTATTAAGCGACTTTTTGACTTTCCGTATTATCAGCTTGAAAACTATAACTTAGAAAAATCTTTAGTCTCAAAAAAGAAAGGGAAATGGATTGCTACGTCTACTCAAGAATATATAGATAAAGCAAATGCTATAAGTAGAGGTTTAATAAAACTGGGGGTTCAGCCTAATGATAAAGTTGCGATTATATCATTGACCAATAGAACGGAATGGAATATTTGTGATATTGGTATTCTGCAAACTGGAGCTCAAGATGTGCCAATTTATCCAACAATAGCAGAAGAAGATTATGCGTATATTTTAAATCATAGCCAGAGTGCCTATTGCTTTGTCTCTTGCGAGTTTGTTTTAGAGAAAATTAATAATATCAAAGATCAAGTTCCTAGCTTAAAGGAAGTGTATTCGTTTGACACCATTGCTGGATGCAATCATTGGGAAAAGATATTAGAACTTGGAAAAGACGAAAGTTATCAAGATGAAGTTGAAATGAGAAAAAACAACATCAATGAGCTAGATTTAGCAACAATTATATATACCTCCGGTACCACAGGAAAACCTAAAGGTGTTATGCTTTCTCATAAAAATATTGTTAGCAATGCAATTAATAGTACCCACAGAATTCCCTTTGAATTGGGAAAATCTAAAGCATTAAGTTTTTTGCCGGTTTGTCATATCTATGAACGAATGCTCCTGTATATGTATCAATATTGTGGTGTAAGTATTCATTTTGCTGAATCTTTAGAAACTATCAGTGAAAATCTTCAAGAAATTAAGCCTCAAGTGATGACAGCCGTTCCTCGGTTATTAGAAAAAATTTATGATACAATCTATGCAAAGGGAGCTGATTTAAAAGGAATTAAGAAAAAATTATTTTTCTGGGCTATTGAGTTGGGATTAAATTACAAACCCTATGGAGAAAATGGCTGGTGGTATGAATTTCAATTAAAAATTGCCAATAAATTAATTTTTAGTAAGTGGCGGGCAGCACTTGGAGGTGAACTTGAAGTTGTAGCATCCGGGAGTGCAGCACTTCAGGCTAGACTTGCAAAAGTTTTTAATGCTGCAGGTATACCTATTATGGAAGGTTATGGCTTAACAGAAACGTCTCCTGTAGTATCTGTAAACGACATGAGAAATGAGCACTTTAGGATAGGTAGTGTTGGAAAGATCATTAAAGATACCGAAGTCAAAATAGCTGCTGACGGTGAAATTCTGGTAAAAGGACCACAAGTTATGATGGGATACTATAAAGACGAAGAACTGACCAACGAAGTTATTAAAAATGATTTTTTTCATACAGGCGATATTGGAGAAGTAGATCAAGACGGTTTTTTGAAGATAACCGATAGAAAGAAAGAAATGTTTAAAACCAGTGGTGGAAAATATGTAGCACCACAAGTAGTGGAAAATGCAATGAAAGAGTCTTTTTTTATAGAACAAATTATGGTGATAGGAGATGGTGAAAAAATGCCAGCAGCTTTAGTTCAAATAAATTTTGATTTTGTGAAAGATTGGGCTAAAAGAAAAGGTTTTGAAATTGGAATAAATGCAGCAGAAATTATTAAAAACCCAAGATTGCTATCTAGAATTCAAGAAGAAATAGATCACCATAATCAGCAATTTGGCGATTGGGAAAAAGTTAAAAAATTCGAATTAACTCCTGATATTTGGAGCATAGAGTCAGGCCACCTTACTCCTACTATGAAATTAAAAAGAAAGGTTATTAAAGAAAAATATGCGATACTCTACAATCGTATTTATAACCACAATTAAAAATCTCTTTTTTAATCTAAATATTTTGCTTATTAAATTTAATATTTTAAATAATATTAATTAAAAAGTAGGGTATTTTATTTAATGGTTGTTTTATATGCAAAGGGAAGATTTTTGCTATGAAAAAGAAAATCTGTATTCCAAATTGGTTATTTAAAAAGCTATTATACTAATAATAGCTTTTTTTTGTTTATAAAAATTAGATCAAAACATTTGATAAAGTGTCGTAACTATCAACTCTTCTTTAGCGATGACATTCAATTTCAATAGCTGCTTTTTGTCAATTACTTTAAAATTAAAAGGCGCTGCTGTAACATCCAAACCGCTATTCTTCTTTAATCGAATTCCTTGCCCTGATAGAATATCAATATTGTGAATAAAATTATGTTTTGGTATGTGTTCTGTAATAATTACAAATTTAAATTGATACAGTTTCTTCAATATTTGCTGTACCTCGTTATTGGATAAATGTTGAAAAACCTGTCTAATGATTGCACAATCCCCTGCGGGAATCGGATCATTAGCAATATCCAAACACCTAAATTCTAACTTTTTTTGAGTAAATATTTCTTTATTATGTAGAATCAGATCATTTACTATATCTACCCCTATATAGTTACTAGAGTATTTTACTAACTGTCTTCCAATATTAAAATCACCACAACCCAAATCACAAACTACAGGTGGAATTGAAAATGAAGATAAAAATGAAGAAATAACAGTTATATAGGGCTCAACATAGTTTGAATGATGAGAGCCTTCACCAGAATAAAATTTCGTTTCGTTGGCTCCCCACAAATTTAATTGATAAACTTGTTCCATAGCAGCTTTCGTTGTCCAGGATTTCTTTATTTTTTTAGGACACATAGGCATCTTTAATTTTAAACAACTGTTACTCTTATTTTACGATTTGACCTCGATGTGGCTGTAGTAATTTCCGGTGAAGATCCATGTCTTTTTTATCAATAATCAAATAAGCTATGGTATACATTTTAGAAATTATTTGTTTTTCAATTTGATGATAATCAAGCTTTTCTTTTGCAGCGTACTCTTTTAAATGAATACAATGATGTTCAGCAATTCGTAATGAATTTGGCCCCCTAAAATCCCATAGAAATTTTATTTTATCAGACATATTTATAAAATTTTATAATTCAAATATTTATTAATAAAAATAAATAAAAATAAACATAAAATACTATGCGTGCATAGTATTTTTTTGTATTTTTGGTTTATGAAAGAAAAAACAATAGATTATCTCCTAAGATCTACTTGGATGGGTGTAACCAAAATGTATAATGAAGAAGCTGGAAAAAAAGGAAGTACCATGGCCACCGGATTTGCATTAATAAGTA
>SGZC01000045.1 GCA_004213605.1 Flavobacteriales bacterium | reverse complement strand
AGGAAAAACTCATTTAGCACATGCTATTGGAGTTGAAATAAAAGATAAGTATCCCGAAAAAACCGTTCTTTATATTTCTGCTGAAAAGTTTACCCAACAGTATATAGAATCGGTGAAGAAGAACAATAGAAACGATTTTATTCATTTTTACCAAATTATCGATATTTTAATTGTAGACGATATTCAATTGTTATCTGGAAAAGCGGGTACTCAAGATGTTTTCTTTCATATTTTTAATCATTTACACCAAAATGGAAAACAAGTTATACTAACTAGTGATAAAGCGCCAGTCGATATGATTGACATTGAACAACGTCTACTTTCTCGATTTAAATGGGGCTTGTCTGCGGAATTAAATCACCCCGACTACGAGACTAGAATAGCGATTATCAAAAACAAGCTTTATAGAGATGGTGTACAAATGCCTGAAGATATCGTGGAGTTTCTTGCGAATAATATCAAGACTAATATCAGAGAGTTAGAAGGAGCCATCATATCGCTTATAGCACATTCTTCATTCAATAAAAAAGAAATTACCATTGATCTTGCGAAAAGGATAGTTGATAATTACGTAAAAAATACAAGCCGTGAGGTGTCTATTGACTATATCCAAAAAATTGTTAGTGAATATTTTCAAATGGATGTAGACACGTTGCAATCAAAAACACGAAAAAGACATATTGTCCAAGCAAGACAGCTTGCAATGTTTTTTGCAAAAAAACTAACAAAAGCTTCATTAGCATCTATTGGATCTCAAATCGGAAAACGAGATCATGCCACTGTTTTACACGCTTGCAAGACTGTTGATAACTTGTCAAGTACCGATAAGCAATTCAGGAAATATGTAGAAGATCTCAACAAAAAGTTGACCTTATAACCGTTACTACTTTAAAATAACCCTTTTAATTTTTCAGTGAAGAAAGTAAGAATACTAATGGTTTGTTTAGGTAATATTTGCCGTTCGCCTATGGCTGAAGGAATATTAAAATCTAAACTTGATGATACTATTTTTTTTGTTGACTCTGCTGGAACCGGATCCTGGCATGTAGGAAACAAACCTGACGTACGAAGTATTGCCGTTACTAAAGCCCACCAAATTGATATTAGTAATCAAAGAGCTAGACAATTTTCGTATCAAGACTTTAAAAATTTTGATCATATATTTGTTATGGATCAATCCAATAAAAAAAACGTACTTACTCTTGCAAAAACTCAGGAGGACCAAAATAAAGTTCATTTAATTTTAGAGGAACTAAGTACAAAGTCGACTATGGATGTCCCGGATCCTTATTATGACACGGAGCTAGGCTTTGAAATTGTCTATGAAATGTTAAATAAAGCTTGTGATTGCATAGCGAAACGAATTTAACATATATTTACTTTTATTACTTTTGTTTACTAAAAAAAATGAAAAAAATGAAAAAACTGCTAATTACATTATTAATCATTGTAACTACCTACACTCAAGCTCAGGAAGTAAATTTAGAGCTATTTCAAAATGGTTTTAATAATCCTGTTGACATTCAAAATGCTGGAGACGAACGTTTATTTGTGGTCGAGCAAGCTGGAATTATTAAAATATTAAATCCAGATGCAACAGTTAATCCAACACCCTTTTTAAATATAACTAGCTTAATTTCTTCGGGAGGTGAACGCGGATTGTTAGGACTAGCTTTTCACCCAGATTATGTCAATAATGGTTATTTTTTTGTTTATTATACCAATACAACTGGTGATACTCAAGTAGCAAGATATACTGTAGATGCTACAGATTCAAATTTAGCTGATCCAACTACTGCTGTCTTAATAATTGATGTTGACCAACCTTACAGTAACCATAACGGGGGTTGTATTCAATTTGGCGCGGATGGTTTTCTATACATTGGTCTAGGTGATGGAGGTAGTGCTGGTGATCCTCAAAACCGATCACAAAATTTAGAAACACTTTTAGGGAAAATACTTAGAATCGATATTGACACTACAGATGGGTCAAATAATTATAGTATTCCTTCAAACAACCCTTTTGCTGATGATTCTAATGCCTTAGATGAAATTTGGGCTTATGGCGTTAGAAATCCATGGCGTTTTTCTTTTGATAGTGAATCGGATGAATTGTGGATTGCGGATGTTGGACAAGGAGCTATTGAAGAAATAAATAGGGCAGCTCTAGATGCTGCCGGATTAAATTATGGCTGGCGTTGTTACGAAGGAACACAAACCTATAATACTAGTGGATGCCCCGATCCCTCTGAATTAACATTTCCAGTAGCAGAATATTCCCACGCTATTGGTTATTCAATTACCGGTGGTTATGTCTATCATGGAAATTTATATAGTGATATTCAAGATTTATATTTTTTTGCAGATCTAAATGGTCTAATTGGTACCGTAGACAATAATAATAATTTAATTACCTATGGCAATTTTAGTGGAGCCTGGGTTTCCTTTGGAGAAGATACAACTGGTGAACTTTATATTGTTGATATTGCTGGGAGTATTTACAAGGTTAAAGGTGGAGAGATTTTTGATACCCAAAGTTTTTCTAAATCACAAGTATCATTAACACCAAACCCAGCATCCAGTAGTGTACATATTTTATTAAATGGACATTTAATGTCGAAAATTGATATTATAGATTTAAAGGGAGCTATTGTTTATACTGAAGAAAATCTGTCATTATCTGAAAAAAATATTTCATTAGAATCAATCAAGAGCGGTATCTATATTGTTAAAGTACTTTCTGATAATGAACAATCTATTTTTAAAAAATTAATTATTAATTAGAACGTGAATTTAAAAGGAAACCTTTATTTAATTCCTTGTACGCTAGGATCAACAAATCCTATTGAGGTACTTCCCTTACTCGCAAAAAAAAAAATTGAGAATATTGATATTTTTATTGTAGAAAACGAAAAAAATGCAAGACGATTTATCAAAAATATTTGTCCAAAGAAAAGTCAGCCGTCATTGGTTATCAATACTATCAATAAATACACCCTTGACTCTGAGATTCCAGACATGTTAAATCCCTGTATGGCTGGCCAACACATCGGAGTGCTATCGGATGCAGGCTGTCCTGGTATTGCAGATCCTGGAGCTGCTGTAGTTGAACAAGCTCATATAAAAGGGATTAAAGTAGTTCCATTAGTTGGCCCTTCCTCTATTTTATTAGCAATGATGGCTAGTGGCTTAAACGGACAAAATTTTTCTTTTAACGGTTATTTACCGATTGATAAAAAAGAAAGAAAAGCTGAAATTAAGCGCTTGGAGAAGCTATCTTCAGATTTTCAACAATCGCAATTATTTATTGAGACCCCCTATCGAAATAATCAAATGCTAGAAAGCTTGATAAACGCTTTATTTCCAGAAACAAAGCTGTGTATCGCAGCAGATATAACATTACCAACAGAGTACATTAAAACATTTACGGTAGATGAGTGGAAAAGGAAAAAAATAGACTTACACAAGAGACCTACTTTATTTATCTTACAAAAATAATTTTATTTAAACCTTTGCTTTTCTGTTAGCCACCACAAAATAGGTGTCATAGCCAGAGAATATTTTTAAATAATATTCAATTGAAGTTCCAAATGCATCACAAAAACTCAAAGATCCGCCACTTCTTAAGTATTTTTTTACATTTCCAGCTCCAGCTAAATGAGCAGCAGCTAAAATTCCAGATTCCGTAATTTGAACTCCCTTAATTTGTATCCCCTGAAACCGTTTAATGTCTTTCCTAAGTATCCATTTATTTCTGGAAACATTGGCATTAAAAGCTTGTTCTTGTAAATAAGAATTATTTAAAAATTCTTCCGAATCTTCAATCCCAATTAATTTTAGCGTATTTTTTCCAAATTGGTATTTTCCTAAATATCCGTAAATATTAACCGTAGCATAATTTCCTCTAGATTCTTTAAAACCTAGAGCTTCCTTAAATCCTATATATGATTTTCCTAAATAAAGATAATAAGACGGTTCTTTTGGATAGATAAATTCTGCCTCATCGATATTAGGAACTAAATAGCAAAAACTATCGCTATTGGTCTTATATTTAGTTAAATCTATTTCTTTGGTAATAGAAAATCCAGTCAGTAGGATTATTAAGAAAATAAACAGTACTGATACTTTAAGTAGCTTATTTATTTTAATTGCTGTTTGCTCCAAATTATTTTAGTTTTTTTAGGAGTGCAAATATACAACATTATTTAATATACTGTAAAATAGTAATTTAAGAACTATCGATATATTTTTTGTTGCGATACCCAATGGGTATATTCTTTTTTATATCGATTGTGTTGCGTTAAATTTTTTGCAAACTTATGATATCCAAAGTTGGTTACATCTGCAACAAAAAAATAATAATTATGAGTTTCATAATTCAACACAGCATCAATACTAGAAATATCGGGCATGGAAATCGGTCCAGGAGGAATACCTATATATTTATAAGTGTTATAGGGAGAATCAATCACTAAATCTTCATATAAAACTCGTTTTATTTGTAGGTCAAAATTATTTTCTTTGAGTTTTTTTGAATAAATGACAGTAGGATCGGCTTGCAATAGCATTCCTTTTTTTATTCGATTTATATAAACCCCAGCAACTCTAGGTCTTTCGTCAATTTTAATAGTTTCTTTTTGAACGATGGCAGCAAGGCTGATGATTTGTGATTTAGATAAGTTTATTTTTTGTGATTTAGCTAAGCGTTCTTCATTCCAAAACTTATTAGATTCTTCCACCATTTTTTTTATAAAATCTTCAGGAGTGATGTCCCAATATACTTCATAAGTATTGGGAATAAAGATACATAAAGCCGTTTCTTTTGTGATATTATTTTTTTTTAAAAAAGCATCATTGAAGACCGCTTTTAAAAAAGACAAACTATCAGCGTCTAATTGTCTTGAAAGACTACCTGCAAGGTTTTCTATACGTTCTTGATTATTAAATTTTACCTTTACAGGTATGTTTTTTATACGAATTGAATTTATAATTTGATTGTTATTCATTCCTTTTCTAATCATAAAATGCCCAGACTTTATATTCGAAGAATATCCTTTTTTATGGGCAACCATCTCAAAAGATTTGACATCTTCTAGTAAGGGAGCGATCTCTTCTAAAACATCACTAAAATTCGAGGATCTAGGTATATATATATGAGCTTCATTATTTTGAAAAAAAGTATTTGGTGAGAAAACATTTGAATAGACAAAATAGGAAAAAGCTGCCATTACCATTAAACCACCCAATAATATTAAAACAATAATTTTTTTTAGATTACTCATTTATTAGTTGATATATCGATTCATTTTTAAATTTTTTGTTAGCATATATCCAGTCCTTTTTTATTCCAGTTAATTTAAAATTTGATTTTTTAAATAGTTTAATACTGGCTTCGTTATCCTCTGTGATATTGGCATATAATTGATGTACATCTAAGTGACTGAATGCGTAGCTAATAATAATTTGTAAGGCCTCCAAAGCATGCCCATTTTGTCTTTCTTGAAGTTTAGATATAACAATACCCACGCCTACCCTTTTGTGTTTGGGTTCATAATCAAACAAATCAATACAACCAATAGGTTGATTGTTGTTGTTTTTAACTATGATCAATCTTAACTGTTTGGCTTCAAAAATATCTCTATGAGAATTTTCTATATAATGTCTTAAAACAAACTTTGAAAAGGGATTGGTAGTATTGCTTACCTCCCAAAATAATTCAGTATTTTCTAATTCATAAAGAAAATCTAAATCCTCTGGTTCTAGCGCCCTTAAATTTAAATATTTACCTTTTAATGTTAGCATTCCCAGTGTCCTTTAAATATTAAAATAGCTGGGCCTTTTAAATAAATATTTTGATAAATTAAATTATTTTTTTCAAAAGTTACAGATAACATACCGCCATTGGTTTTTAGCTGAATATCATTGGAGAGCGTTTTTTTTAACTCAAACATCGCGATTGCAACAGCAGTAGCTCCCGTTCCACAGGATAAGGTTTCAGCTTCTACTCCCCTTTCATAGGTTCGAACTCCAAAAAGAGTATCGTCAATTTGTTCTACAAAATTAATATTAGAACCTTTTTTGCCATAAAGTTGATTTCTTAAAAAAGAACCTTTTTTTTCGACTTCATAATTATTCAATTTTTTTACTAATTGAACATGATGTGGAGATCCAGTATTTAAAAATAAATGGTCTGCTTCAAAATCAACTTTATTTACATCGTTCATTTTCAAAGAAACCATTCCGTCTGCCAAAGAAGCTTGATGTATACCATCAAAGGCCTCAAAATTTGTTTGTTTTTTTATGATATTTAAATAGTGAGCAAAATGCACAATACATCTACCGCCGTTACCACACATAGAACCTAAATTACCATCTGCGTTAAAATAGACCATTCTAAAATCCGCAATATCACTTTTTTCTAGTAATAGGAGTCCATCTGCACCAACCCCAAATTTTCGACTGCATATTTTTTGAATTAAATGACTATTTTCTTTGGGAAAAATTAATTTCCTATTGTCGATAACGACAAAATCATTTCCTGTACCCTGGTATTTGTAAAAAGGTATCTCCATATGGAACAAATATATTAAAAGCTTAGCGTTATAGAAATCTTATTAATGTGTTAAATACGAGTTAAAGTCAAAAAAGGAGAAAATATAGTTATTGAATTTCTGTTATTTTTATATATTAATTTTAAATTAAAGACACGATGCAAACTATAAAAATTTTACTAATTGCATTTATTTCAAGCTTCATAACTCTTTTAGGGAGCAAATATTTTCAAGAAAAAGATAAAGTAACTTTAATACATCAAAATGAAACTCCTAAAATAATTCCGACTACTAACAAAAATAATAACTTTTTAAACCCAAATACAAACTTTATAGAAGCTGCTGAAAAAACTGTTAATGCCGTAGTTCACGTAAAAAATACAACAACGGAAAATAAAACAAGGTCAGGGTATTATTTTTTTGGAGGCAATGATACAAGAGAGCGGGTTGGTTCAGGAAGTGGTGTTATTATTTCTGCAGACGGATACATTGTAACCAACCACCATGTCATAGAAAATTCATCAGCACTTGAAGTAACTTTAAATAATAATAAAACCTACAATGCAGAAATAATAGGAACAGATCCTAGTACTGATATTGCACTTATAAAAATAAAATCAAAGGATGAGTTAACTTATGTGCCTTTTGGAAATTCAGACAATTTAAAAATTGGCGAATGGGTTTTAGCGGTTGGAAATCCCTTTAATTTAATGTCCACAGTCACTGCCGGGATTGTAAGTGCAAAAGGTCGCGACTTAAATGAATTTGATGGCAATATTCAATCTTTTATTCAGACTGATGCTGCTGTAAACAGAGGAAACAGCGGAGGTGCATTGGTCAATTCAAGTGGTGATTTAGTAGGAATTAATACCGCTATAAGTTCAGAAACTGGCTCCTACGTTGGTTATTCATTTGCAGTTCCTGCTAACAACGCAAGAAAGATTATAGAAGATATTTTAGAATATGGATATGTACAAAAAGTAATTTTAGGAATCTCCGGTGGAAGTTTAAATACAACCATTGCTAAAGAATTAAATATTAATGAAACGGAAGGTGTATATATAAATTCAGTCGAAAAAGGTAGTGGTGCAGATCTAAGCGGCATTGAAAAAGGAGATGTCATTAAAAGTATTGATCAACAAAAAATTAGTAAATTTTCAGATTTGGTGGGTTATTTAGGCTCTAAGCAACCAAAAGATATTGTATCGGTAACAATTTCTAGGGATAATATTGAAACAACAATACCCGTAACTTTAACAAAGTTAGAAACTCATAAACTAAATTTTATCGGATTGGAAATTAAAGAGTCGGATTCTGAGGAATTAGCCTCACTCGGGTTGGATCATGGGGTAAAAATCAGACAGGTTTTAAATAAAAACCTAAAAGGCTATGGTTTAGAAGATTCTATAATTATAAAAATTAATGAAAAAAAAGTAGGTACTATTGATGACGCAAAATATATTTTAGATAATAGAAATCGTAACAATCCAATCAAAATAACTTTTGTAGATCAAGAGGGTGCAAAAAATTCATTCTTATTTAGGTAATACATTTCCTTGTTGAAGTTAAAAGTCCCAATGATGTTTAGGTTTATTTTTTTAATTATTCTTTAGTTTACTCATTAAAAGAAGTATTTTTGCAAAAAATTTAAACCTAAACTATAAAAATATGAGTTTTATTGACGTTTATGAAAAAGAAATGTCTTTTCAAACTGATCGCCGAAAAGCAACTGTTGAATTTATTAAGACCGTAAGTGACTTATGGTACGATAAATCAATAGAAATTGTTTTATTTAGAAATCAGTTAATCGATCGAAGCGTAAGTGATATTTTAAATCTTCACAAATATGCCAACGATTTTGTAGGAAAACCAATTTCAATTTTTGATTCTGTAGAAATCGTTTTAGCTATTAAATCACTTAATCTACCACCTTCAAAATTAGATATTGGTAAACTCACTTTTGAATACCTCCTCGCAGAGAAAGAATATGAAAATGCTTTATCGTTTATTAAAGATAAACTAGCCGATGCAAATAATGTAGAGAATATTACACCAAAAGATGTGGTTCTCTATGGATTCGGACGTATTGGACGTTTATTAGCTCGTGAACTAATGAATAAAGCCGGTAAGGGTTCTCAAATGAGACTTCGAGCGATCGTAACAAGAGGGAATATTGACAAAACCATTTTAGAAAAAAGAGCCTCTTTGTTAAAAATGGATTCAGTTCATGGAGATTTTAATGGTACTGTAGAAATTGATGAAAATAATAAAGCTTTAATTATTAATGGCACTACTGTATACATTATATCAGCCAACGCACCTGAAGATATCGATTATACAAAATATAGAATCAAGGATGCATTGATAATTGATAATACAGGCGCTTTTAGAGATGATATAGCCTTATCGCGTCATCTCAAAGGGAATGGTGTTTCAAAAGTTTTATTAACAGCTCCTGGTAAGGGTATTCCAAATATTGTTCATGGCGCAAATCATTTAGATTACAATCCAAATGAAGTTGATATTTTTTCAGCCGCTTCTTGTACTACCAATGCTATAACTCCTGTTTTAAAGGCTGTAGAAAATACTTTTGGTGTGAAAAACGGGCATCTAGAAACAATTCATGCTTATACTAATGATCAGAATTTAGTAGATAACATGCACAGTAAATATAGAAGAGGTCGAGCAGCAGCTTTAAATATGGTAATAACCGAAACAGGTGCTGGAAAGGCGGTTTCTAAAGCTTTACCCTCTTTCGAAGGAAAACTAACCTCTAGTGCAATTCGGGTTCCTGTTCCAAATGGATCTCTAGCTATTTTAAACTTGGAACTTGAAAAAGAAACCAATAAAGAAGAGTTAAATGCCGTAATAAAAAAATATGCTATGGAAGGTGATTTAGTGGAACAAATACAGTATTCACTAAATAATGAGCTGGTTTCTTCTGATATTATTGGAACTTCTGCACCCTCCATTTATGATAGTAATGCAACTATTGTTGCAAAAAATGGTAAAAATGCTGTCATATATGTGTGGTACGACAATGAATATGGATACAGTCATCAAGTAATTAGATTAGCAAAGTACATATCTAAAGTTAGAAGGTTTACTTATTATTAGGCTAAGTTTACAACTTACAAAAGCTCGATAAATCATCGAGCTTTTTTTTTAAAATTTAATTTCGTTAAGATCAATTAAATATAGGTCAGTGAATTTAGTTATTAAGAAATTAAAAACACTAACTAAAACTTTAAAGATAAAATTGGGCAATTAAATGTATTTTTGTACTATAAAAAAATCTCAATAAATGAGAATAGATATCATAACAGCAGTACCAGAATTATTAAAAAGCCCTTTTGAGGCATCTATCCTTAAACGGGCGATTGAGAAAAAAATAGTTGCTGTTCACTTTCATAATATTCGTGACTATTCAACCAACTCTTACCGTCAAATTGACGATTACCAATTTGGAGGTGGAGCCGGCATGGTAATGATGATAGAACCGATTGATAAATGTATTTCAAAATTAAAATCTCAAAGAAACTATGATGAAATAATTTATGTGACACCTGATGGAAACAATTTTAATCAAAGAATAGCCAACAAAATTTCTTTGATGAAAAATATCATCATCTTATGCGGTCACTATAAGGGAGTTGACCAAAGAGTTCGAGATCAATTTATAACTATGGAAATATCAATTGGAGACTACGTATTAAGCGGAGGAGAGTTAGCTTCTGCTATCATTTGCGATTCTGTAATACGACTTATTCCTGGTGTTCTTGGAAATGAAACTAGTGCACTGACTGATTCGCATCAAGATGGTTTATTAGCCCCATCTGTTTACACTCGGCCTGCAGAATATAAGGGTTGGAAAGTTCCAGAAATATTATTAAGTGGTCATTTAAAAAAAATTGAAGAATGGCGTGAGAACGACGCCTTAAAAAGAACAGCATCCCGAAGGCCAGATTTACTTGAATAATATGAATTCTTCTGATTTAAAAATTATTGAAGTTATTAGGGTGCCTATTCTAATCAATAAAGAACGTGTTTCGGATTTTCTTCCCGGGCAATTAAATTCAATTTACTCCAAAAAAGGGGTCAAAAAAGCTATCAAAGAAGGCTTGGTGACCATTAACGACAAAAAAGCATTCACCGCTGATTATTTATTTGGCAATGAAAAAATTACTTTATTTCAATCTACTATCGTAACTAATAAAAAAATAATAACTATAAAATTAGAGGTTGTATTTGAAGACGATTATTTAGCTATTATCAATAAACCCGCTGGCATTATTGTAAGTGGAAATAAAAAGTACACTATTGAAAATGCATTACCTCTCGCTTTAAAAAAAAGTAAACAACATGATACTTTGGAGAGGCCTTTGCCAATTCATCGGCTTGATTATCCCACGAGTGGCCTACTTCTTATAGGAAAGACATCTCGTTCGGTGATACTCCTTAATCGCATGTTTGAAAATAAGGAAATACAAAAATTTTATGAAGCCGTCACTGTTGGTCAACAAAAAGATCATGGTATTGTAAACAGCCCTATTAATACAAAAAAATCAAAAACAACATTTAGAGTAGTAGAACGACTAAATTCGATAAAGTATCAAAATTTAAACCTTGTAGAACTTATTCCCCATACGGGGAGAACACACCAATTAAGAAAGCATATGTCTAAAATTGGAAATCCTATTTTTGGTGACCAACAATATGGAATTGAAGGGTTAAAAAGTGTAGGTAACGGTTTATATTTACAAGCTTCAAAGCTTATTTTCAAACATCCATTCACAGAAAATAAAATTGAAATATCCATTCCAAGATTAAAAAAAACAAACAAACTATTTCCGGAAAAAGAAAGCAGAAGTTAAGATAGTCCACTGAGCCCATTTAATGTAAAAAAACCTTGTAAAGACAATAAAAAGTTTTATTTTTGCAGCCGTCTATAAGAAAAGACAATTTTATTCCAACCTCTGGCGAAAATCGTGAATGTTGTTTTAAAAAAATATTAATAAACAAATAAAATGGAAGAGTTAGTAAAATTTGTTCAAGACGAGTTTGTAACGAAAAAAGAGTTCCCAAATTTTGGAGCTGGTGACACCATCACGGTGTATTATGAAATACGTGAAGGTGAAAAAACAAGAACTCAGTTCTTTAAAGGAGTAGTAATTCAAGTGAAAGGGACTGGGACATCACAAACTTTTACAATAAGAAAAATGTCGGGTACAATAGGAGTCGAAAGAATTTTCCCTATCAACTTACCTGCCCTACAAAAAATAGAAATTAATAAAAAAGGTAGTGTACGAAGAAAGCGTATTTACTATTTTAGAGGTCTTACTGGTAAAAAAGCAAGAATCAAAGAAAAAAGGATGTAGATCTTTTAACAAACATAAAAAAAAGGCAGCCGATATCGGCTGCCTTTTTTGTTAACAATAGTTAATAACCTAAGTTTATATATAGTTAATATCTAATAAGTTAAAAAACTTGTATATGTCATTTTGTGTTTTATATTTGAATATCAAAACGAGGTAACAGTAACAATCGTTTTAAAATTAAAGTAACGTTCTTTAAAATTTTTTTAATCAAATTAATATTTATCAAGCATTGCAAAATGATTTGAAAAAAATTAATTTAAGCAAACAGCTAATTTTCACAGAGCAATCTAAAAATTAGTCTTGAAGGAGAAGAAAGCCCTGAGATAGTGGCCAACTGTATCTTTTGAGTACTAAATTTTGCTTTTAACCTTTTAGGTTAGAAATGGGTCTCGACTTTTGATAAATTTCAAGAGCATCCAGACAAAGAAACGAAATTACTGATGGTCTGCAGGAAGTCCCTAACTCGTTTAAGGATTACTTAATTGAGTATAGTTTTACTACATCCAATTAAAAACTGCATAAAACCAAAGAAATGGATACAAGAAATTTAGAAGCTTAAAGCACAAGTAATCTTTAATTAGACAACGTGTGGAGGTTAAAAAAGGAGTCGAGTAGTAAAAATTTAACA
>SGZC01000044.1 GCA_004213605.1 Flavobacteriales bacterium | reverse complement strand
TGCAAATTGTTGTACGGATGTGTGATAACAAAACAATCGATCTCCCCAATCAGAAGCTTCAAAATTATCTACACATTCTTCGTAGGCATTTTCGTCTAATTCGACAGCATCGATAGTTTCTGATAAACTACGCTGTGCTAATAGTAAAGATATAATTCCAGTTCCGGCACCAATATCTAAAATAGACAGTGGTTGGTTATCTAAGGAAGTCCAAGCTCCCAAAAGCACGCCGTCGGTACCAATCTTCATAGCAGAGCGTTCTTGTTTTACTACAAACTGTTTGAAGGTAAATTTCATCGAAAATAACTATGATGTTAGAGGTAAATATCAATCAATCCTTCTGGTACGTCAAGAATTATTTTTTTTTGCTCTCGATCTACAGTTTTTATGAAGTCGTCAATTAATGGAATTAAGATTTCCGAACCATTCCTGTCAATTTCAAATATAGCCTGATTGGTACTATCGTTTACTCCTTTGATAATTCCAATTTTTCCGAAAGATAAATCTTCCGCCTCGAAACCAAGTATCTCGTGGTAATAAAATTTATTACCTGTAAGTTGAGGTAAAAATTCAAGAGGTAAGTATAGTTCACATTTTAATAATGAATCAGCGTCTTCTTCATTCGCAACATCTTCAAATTTTACTCGTAAAAGTGTAGATTTATGGAGCGAGGAACGTTCAATAAAAAATGGAATCAAGCTTTTATTTTGTTCAATAAAAACCGACTCCATTTTTGTGTAGATTTCAGGATCATCTGTATCTAGCTTTACTAGTAATTCTCCTTTAAAACTATATTTTTTAACAACCTTGCCTAAGTAGAAACAATCCTCCTTTTGCATTGCTAAAAATTTACTCTTCTTCTTTTGCAGTTTCTTCAGCCACTTCTTCAGTCGCTGAAAACTCAACTGCTTCATCAGTTGTTTCTTCTGCTTGGTCAGTAGCTGGAACTTCTTCTTCAACCTCCTCAACTGCAGTAGCATCAGCTATACGCTGTTCATTTACCGCTTTCTCTGCAGCTAAAGCTTCTGCTTTTACTTTTACCTCCGCATCATTTAATTTTGAACGCTTAGCTTCAACTTCTTTATTTTTACCTTTTAACCAGGCATTGAATTTTTCTTCAGCTTGTTCTTCAGTGAAAGCTCCTTTTCTAACTCCTCCAGCTAAATGTTTTTTTAGCATCACACCTTTATACGACAGAATAGCTCTTGCTGTGTCTGTTGGTTGTGCTCCATTATCTAGCCATTGTACAGCACCGTCAACATCTAAGTTGATTTCTGCTGGATTAACATTAGGGTTGTAGGTTCCTAATTTCTCTAGGTACTTCCCATCTCTTTTTGAGCGACTATCAGCGGCTACAATCCAATAAAAAGGTTTTCCTTTTTTTCCGTGTCTTTGTAATCTTATTTTTACGGGCATATCTATTAATTTTTGAGGTTCCCGACCTCGGTTCATAATTTAAGTTTGCAAAGATAATCTTTTTTTGTTTTGAAATTCAATAGTTTGAACTTTTTATTTACATTTGTGAAAACCCAATTTACCTAATACCGCCATGAAAAATCTAACAGTTCTATATATAGTATCTATTATGATTATCAGCTGTCAGAAAATAGAAACAAATTCTCCAGCCTTTCAAGCAAATATTGATAATGTTTTTTTTAAAGCAAGTTTAATAGAGGCAAATTATATTGAAAACGAAGATTATTATATCGTTCAAGGGAAAAATAATAATGAGATAATAACACTAAGAGGCACTAATTTAGTGGAGGGAGCTGTTGTTGATTTTGGAGAAGGTTCTGAAAATTTTGCGGTCTACCAAGATATTAATGGGATGGTTTATTCCACTAGTTTTTCTGGTGGAGAAGGCAGAATGAAAGTAAATGAAATTTCAATAGAAGATCAGACGCTAACAGGTGAATTTAATTTTAAAGCAATTTCTATTAGTCAAGACACTTTAGAAGTAAAAAGAGGTATTTTTTATAAAGTAACTTATGGAAATGAAACAGAAAGTGTTAATAATGCAGGTACTTTTTCTGCAGAACTTAATGGAAACGTATTTTTACCTTTAGACACTTACGCTATTGATAATGGAACTGATATATCCATAAAAGGGGTTATTAATTCAGATGAAATAATCATAGTAATTCCAAACGAAACCGGACTGGGCAGCTACGAGTTACCCATGGAAGGTTTTTCTGCCAGAGTTAAAGATGGGGCTACTACAGAAAATGCGATCAGTGGAGCAATCAATATTTTATCTTTTGATTCCACTACAAAAACAATATCTGGAACTTTTCAGTTTCAAACTCCTTTAAACACAGTTAGTGTTGGGCAATTTGACATGACCTACCAATAACAAAAGCGCTTTTAATAGTAGGCTATAATTTCCAGAGTAAAAAGTTAACAACTCTTCGTAAGTTTTTACTTATTTAAAAAGTGATTTTTATATTTTTAAGGCACTATATATTAGTGTAAATAAACACAAATTAATCTGCTTACTTTTTTATGTTTTTAATATTTGACACCGAAACTACGGGACTGCCTAAGCGTTGGAATGCACCACTTTCCGATGCGGATAATTGGCCTAGATGTGTACAAATTGCTTGGCAGTTACATGATAAAAATGGTGTTTTAGTCGAACATGAGGATTATTTAATACAGCCTGAAGGATTTAATGTTCCTTTTGACGCTGAAAAAATTCATGGAATATCTACAGAATTAGCTTTAAAAAGCGGAATCTCCATGAAAGCTGTAATTGAAAGGTTTCTACAAGCACTTTCAAAAACAAAATTTATTGTTGGTCAGAATTTAGGGTTCGACAAAAATATCATGGGTGCTGAGTTTTTAAGATTGGGAATGGAGAATCCCTTACCTAATTATCAAGTATTGGATACATGCACTGAAACGACGGCACAATTATGCCAGCTTCCAGGAGGTAGAGGAGGTAAATTTAAACTTCCAACTCTATCAGAGCTACATTATTTTCTTTTTAATCACCCATTTAGTGAGGCCCATAACGCTACTGCCGATGTAGAGGCTACTACTCGTTGTTTTTTGGAGTTAATTAGGAGAAAAATATATACTCCAGACGAATTAGAAGTTGATTCAGATTATTTTGAAAGATTTAATAAACTTAATCCAGAACCTTTCAAATTAATTGGGTTAAAGCATATTAATTTAAAAAAAGCTTCTGACAAAATACGAAAGGAAATAGCATCTATTTCAAATAAAGAAGAGTTATCATCAGAGACTATAGAGAAAAATATTGCCGGATTAGAAGAGGTTTCTTTTGCTCATTTGCACAACCATTCTCAATTTTCAATATTACAATCTACCTCCAGTACTCAAAATTTAATTAGGGCTACAGCCGATAATAATATGCCTGCCGTAGCATTGACCGATTCTGGAAATATGATGGGAGCTTTTCACTTTGTGATGCAAGTTAATAATTACAATAAAACACTGAGTGAGGAGGATTCTTCAAAAAAGATAAAAGCCATTGTAGGTTGTGAGTTTTTTGTTTGTGAAGATCATTTAAATAAAAATCATAAAGATAATGGCTATCAAATTGTTTTATTGGCAAAAAATAAAAACGGCTATCACAATTTAGCAAAAATGTCGTCTATTGCCTTCACAGATGGTTTTTACTATGTGCCAAGAATAGATAAAAAAATTATTGAAAAATACAAAGAAGACATTATGGTGCTCTCAGGCAGTCTTTATGGAGAGATTCCTAATAAGCTTTTAAATATTGGGGAGAAGCAAGCAGAGGAAGCGCTGGTTTGGTGGAAAAAAACATTTGGAGAAGATTTCTATGTGGAAGTATCAAGGCACCAGCAAGAAGATGAAAAAAGAGTAAACGCGGTATTAATTCCGATGGCAAAAAAACACCATGTAAAATTGGTAGCTACAAATAACACCTATTACATAGATAAAAAAGATGCGAATGCTCACGACATTCTACTATGTGTAAAAGATGGAGAAAAACAAGCTACGCCAATTGGAAGAGGTCGTGGATACCGCTATGGATTGCCTAATCAGGAATATTATTTTAAGTCGCAATCTGAGATGAAGACTTTATTCAAAGATCTTCCCGAGGCCATAAAAAATATTTCAGAGATTATTGAAAAAGTAACTCCTTTTAGCTTGAAAAGAGACGTTCTTCTTCCAAAATTTGATATCCCTAAAGAATTTCAGAATCAAGAAGATGATGCCGACGGGGGCAAAAGAGGAGAAAATGCATTTTTGAAAGCATTGACCTATAAAGGCGCAAAAAAACGCTATGGTGAACTGTCAAATGAATTGACCGAGCGACTCGACTTTGAATTAGAAGTAATTGCAAATACGGGGTATCCTGGATATTTTTTAATTGTTCAAGATTTTATAGCAGAGGCCAGAAAAATGGATGTGTCTGTTGGACCAGGTAGGGGTTCTGCAGCAGGATCCGTGGTCGCATATTGCCTTTGGATTACTAACATTGACCCCATAAAATATAATTTGCTTTTTGAGCGTTTTTTGAATCCGGAACGTGTAAGTATGCCAGATATTGATATTGATTTTGACGATGAAGGCCGAGGTCGAGTGTTGGATTATGTGATCGAAAAGTACGGAACTAATCAAGTAGCACAAATTATAACCTATGGTACCATGGCTGCTAAATCCTCAATTAGAGATACGGCTAGGGTATTGGACTTACCTTTAAATTCCGCAGATCGAATTTCTAAGTTAATTCCAAATATGACTAAACTTAAAAAAATATTTGGATATACTGATTCTGAAATTAGAAATAATTTTAGGAACGATGAGGTGCCAAAAGTAAATGAATTATTAGTATTGGCTGAGGGAAATGATTTAGAGGCTCAAACTGTAAATCAGGCAAGGATACTAGAGGGTTCAGTTCGCAATGTTGGGACTCATGCTTGTGGAGTTATAATAACTCCGGACGACATAACAAATTTTGTTCCTGTTGCAACCGCAAAGGATTCTGATATGTTTGTTACCCAATTTGATAACTCTGTAGTAGAAAGTGCAGGTCTATTAAAAATGGATTTTTTAGGGTTAAAAACATTAACCTTAATTAAAGATACTGTTAAACTAGTAAAGTTAAAACATCAAGTAGAACTTGATCCTGATTCTTTTCCGCTTGATGATGAGTTAACTTTTGAATTATTTCAAAAAGGAGAAACAGTTGGAATATTTCAATACGAATCTGCAGGAATGCAAAAGTATTTGAAAGATTTAAAACCCACTGTTTTCGATGATTTAATTGCGATGAACGCTCTTTACAGACCAGGTCCTATAGAATATATTCCAAGTTTTGTAAATCGTAAAAATGGTGATGAAGATATTTTATATGATCTACCTGCCATGGAAGAGTATTTGAAAGAAACCTACGGAATTACAGTTTATCAAGAACAGGTAATGTTACTTTCTCAAAAGCTTGCAAATTTTACAAAAGGAGAGGCAGATGTATTGCGTAAAGCAATGGGTAAAAAACTTATCGCTGTTTTAGATAAAATGAAACCTAAATTTATAACTCAGGCAAAAGAAAATGGTCATAACGAAGAAAAGCTAGAAAAAATATGGAAAGATTGGGAGGCTTTTGCAAGCTATGCATTTAATAAGTCTCACTCCACTTGTTATGCATGGATTGCTTATCAGACCGCTTACTTAAAGGCACATTATCCAGCAGAGTACATGGCTGCGGTATTGTCTAATAATATGAACGATATTAAACAAGTAAGTTTCTTTATGGAAGAATGTCGAAGGATGGGTTTAGAGGTTTTAGGACCTGATGTAAACGAGTCTTATTATAAGTTTACTGTAAATAATCAAGGTGCTATTCGCTTTGGAATGGGAGCTATAAAAGGAGTTGGTGGTAACGCAGTTGCTACTATTGTAGAAACTAGAGCAGATGGGAAGTACAAATCGGTATTTGATTTAGCCAAGCGTATAGATTTAAGAGCAGCGAATAAAAAAGCTTTTGAAGGATTAGCATTAGCTGGAGGATTTGACGGATTCGATTCACATCGTGCTCAGTATTTACATCCTGATGATAAGGGTGTCTTATTCATTGAAAAGGTATTACGTTTTGCTGCTAAATTTCAAGAGTCTCAAAATAGCGATCAATTGGATATGTTTGGAGGGAGTAGCGAGGTACAAATACCAGAGCCAGAAGTTCCACCCTGTGAAAAGTGGGGGACTTTAAAAAAATTAAAACAAGAAAAAGAAGTCGTAGGAATATATATATCTGGCCATCCTTTGGATGATTTTAAAACAGAAATTAATCGATTTTGCAACTGCACAGCTTCCGATTTTAACTACCTAGAAAACTTTATTAATAGAGAGATGTGCTTTGGCGGTATGGTTGGAGATGTTCAACATCGAGAAACAAAAATGGGTAAAGGTTGGGCTTTGTTTACAGTTGAAGACTATAACGAAAGTTATGAATTTAGGATATTCGGAGAGCAGTATCTAAAATTTAGACATTTTTTAGTGCCTAATTCATTCATATTTATTCGAGCTTTAGTTAGGGAAGGTTGGGTAAATAAAGAAACTCAGAAAAAAGGAGATCCAAGATTACAATTTAACAGTATGCAAATGTTACAAGAAGTAATGGATAGTCATGCAAAAAGATTGACCATACAATTACCGATTGAAGAAGTAAGTAATGATCATATTATTAACCTAAAAAAAATTATAACAGATTATAAAGGAGACAAACATTTGGAATTGATTATTTATGAAACTTCAGAAAAAATACAAATTACGATGCCTTCTAAAAGGTTTAAAATTGATATTTCAAACGATTTACTAAAAAGGTTAGAAAAAGAACAAATTAGTTATAAGTTGAACTAATAGAAGCATTATATAATCTAATGATTTGAATATGTTTTAAACCCTAATTATTGCCTACATTTGCTAACTAATTAAAAACAACATTATGGCATTAGAAATAACAGATCAAAGTTTTGAAGAAATAGTTTTAAAAAGTGACAAACCTGTATTGGTTGATTTTTGGGCAGCTTGGTGTGGTCCCTGTAGAATGGTAGGGCCAATTATCGAAGAAATCAGCAATGATTATGAAGGCAAAGCTATTGTAGGGAAAGTAGATGTAGATGCCAACCAAGAATTTGCTGCTAAGTACGGTGTTCGGAATATACCTACAGTTTTAGTTTTTCAAAATGGCGAAGTAGTAGGGAGACAAGTAGGTGTTGCCCCTAAAACTACTTATGAAGAAGCAATAAATTCATTGCTTTAACGAGAACATATTCATCATAAAAAAGGTTTGCTTTTTAGCAAACCTTTTTTATTTTAGAGGCAATGGATATACCTAAAGAAATTAACGAAATAAAAGGGTTTAACAATCTGGAACTTTTAGCCCATCAAGTTGTTGAAGGTTTTATTTCCGGATTGCATAAAAGTCCATTTCATGGTTTTTCAGCTGAATTTGCAGAGCATCGTATTTACAATCAAGGAGAAAGCACTAAACATATCGATTGGAAACTATTTGCAAAGACCGATAAGTATTACACAAAACAATATGAAGAGGAAACTAATTTGCGATGTCATTTGATAATAGATAATAGTAGTTCGATGCATTATCCTATACTTAAAGATTTTTCTATCAATCATTTAAATAAAATAAGTTTTTCAACATTGGCAGCCGCTGCCGTTATGAACTTATTAAAAAGACAACGAGATGCCGTTGGGCTAAGTATTTATAGTGATGACTATGATTATTATAGTAATGAAAAAGGAAGCGAACGTCATCATCAAATGTTATTGGCAAAATTAAGCGAAACATTAGTAAAAAAAAGAACTCAAATTATCACAAAAACCTATACCTATCTCCATGAAATTGCTGATAAAATAAAAAGGCGCTCCATGGTTTTTTTATTTACCGATATGTTCCAAAGTGATCAAGAGGAGGAAAAGCTTTTTGAGGCACTTCAGCATTTAAAATATAATAAGCATGAAGTCATATTATTTCATACCTACGATAAGGAAAAAGAAATAGAATTTGATTTTACCAACCGTCCAAAACGTTTTGTAGACATAGAAACAGGAGAAAAGGTTGACTTATATGCTGATAATGTAAGGTTGGACTACAAAGTAGCTGTAAAAAAATATTTCAACGAATTAAAAATTAAATGCGGTCAGTATCGAATTAGATACGTGCCTGTGGACATTAATGAAGATTTTAGTGCTATTTTAACAACCTACCTAGCAGAACGTCAAAAGTTTAAGTAACAAAAAAAATATCGAAATTATTTCTTTGAAAATAGTTTGCAAGAATCAATAGGAGATGTATATTTGCCCTCGCTATTAAACAATAATATTATTGTAAGCACGGTCTGGTAGTTCAGTTGGTTAGAATACCTGCCTGTCACGCAGGGGGTCGCGAGTTCGAGTCTCGTCCAGACCGCAATTAAAATGTTGTGTTGAGTCCTTTAAATAGGACTAGGTTTATGTAGTTAAACCGATGAGAAGCTTTTCCTAAATGGAGAGGCTTTTTTTGTTTATTGTCGGTTTTATTAAACCAAAAAAAACACCATCTTGTAAAGATGGTGTTAATGGGGATATAATTGAATTGTATTTAAAAAAAGAGTTTTTTTGAAAAAAATTTCTTTATTTATTCAAATATAGATTTAATAAGTCTAGTCAAATTATTATTTAGGTAGGAAGCTTTTTGCCTGTGTTAAGCGACAATTTTATGATGTCTAAATGTATCTATCTGGTATTTATTATTTCTTTTTATAAAATCAATAACTTGGTGTCGTTTTAAAAAAAAGCATCATCGTTACGATGATGCTTTGTAATAATCCATTTCATTATCAAATGGAATTAATAACTAACCGTTACAAATGTATTGTTATTGCTTCTTTCAGTCCAGTTATTTCGATTAAGATGGCAAAAGTTTAGATGAATCTATCTTTCACAAAGATTAATAGTATCTTTAATTGCAATTTAAAATATAAATGAAGCAAATTGAAATACCTGATGAATCTATTACTGCCCAATTGATTGTACAGAAAATGACAACAATTGATTGTCTCCAACAAGTATGACGAATTCTAAGGGGTTGCAACAAACTTCACAATCTTCAATAAAAGATTGATCATTTATTGAACTTTCAATTAATTTTAATTGTTTTTCCCAACAATGTGGACAGTCAAAATGATGCTCAATCATGTTCAAATGGCTTACTATTGTTACTTGAGTTTTTTAAACTCTTGTAATGCCAAATAAAATGCGATTCCAAAAATTAAGGTTATTATTCCCGCAAAGTATGGTATAAATTCACTCATTTTTTTGAGTTTTTAATTAATCGTAAATAAATACCAAAAGCTAAAATTGATGGAACCCATAATCCAATAAATATCGCATTTTCTTTTTCTCCAGAAAAAAATAATATTTCAGAAAATATTAAACTTGAAAGTGCAGATATTAAAAGCAATACATCTGTTATACTAAATTGTTTGAACATAGTTTTATATTAGGTTAATAATTTAATTTATAGTTTAACGGTTAAACCTAAACCTCCATTTGAACCCTGGGTGTTTCCTCCTCCTATTTCAAAATATACCCCCCATTTGTCATTCCAAAACCATCTTCCTCCAATATGTAATCCTAGATCTAAATCACTGTCTGTATCTAAATCCACATTATACATTGCATAGCCAAGACCTAAACCACCGTAAACATCCCAAGACTCATTAGTTATTTCGAACAAATTATCAAAATAATAATTCCCTCTTACGTATAGTGTAATCCAATCAAGATCAAAATTAGTTGAAGCTCCTGGTGCTATCGAAATATCTTTGTAAACGGGGATTTCATAATTTGCACCAATAAGTCCAAAATTTAATTCTTTTCTGGCTTGACTGAAAGAATTTGATAAGGAAAAAATCGATACTAACAGTAATAATAGTAATTGTTTTTTGATTGTATGTTTTATTTTTAGTTAAGTTTTAAAAAATAAATTTAAACAATAATTCAATATTTTGAAAATAAAATTATTTTTTTATCTAAATAAATAGTTGGTAAGTAATTAAAACCTTAAAAGTCAGATATTCACAGATATTATATTGAGCTTGATTCAAAATAATACTAATTCCACCTGTCATGAAAAAATTTATTTTTAGTTTAGTCATCATAATGTTGGTTACCTATTTTTTAAACCTTAAAACAGAATTTAAAACTAGCGTAAAAAAAATCATTAAAAATTAAGAGAAATTAAAAAAAATGATTCCAATTTATATAAACTTCCCAAATAAAAATCCCTAAGAACACAAGTGAAATAGTTAGTTTCATAATAGTAGATGCTAAAAAACCTAAAAAGGACCCCAATGCCGATTTTAATGCTTGTGGGCCTTTTGTTTTGTTAAAAACGATTTCTCCAATAAAAGCGCCCAAAAATGGACCTATTAAAAAACCAAAAGGTATTGGAGCAAGTATTCCAATAATTAAACCCAACACAGCACCTAAAGCACCAGCTTTACTGCCACCAAACTTTTTGGTACTTATGGCTGGCATCATATAATCCAATAAAAAAATACCGATAGCGATTAAAAAGGTAATTCCTAAAAACCAATAATTAGCGGGTATAGCAACCGTTAATTCAAAAAATAATAGCCCTAACCAACCTAATGGAGGGCCAGGAAGTACAGGTAAAATACTACCTATTAAACCTACAATACAAAGAATAAACCCTATACTTACCAATATTAAATCCATATTCATATCTATTTGGTCGCATATTAATTGTGGTTGTTACAAGGATCGCTTAATAATTAAATTTGTTATGTTTTAATTTACAGGGATTTGTTATTTTTATAATATGAAAAATTTAGCGCTGCTCCTTTTTTTGATTTTAATAAAAAGTTCCTACATATCAGGACAAGAAATTAATTGGATGACCATAGAAGAAGCAGAACTTGCTGTAAAAAAACAGCCCAAAAAAATATTGATCGATGTATACACCAATTGGTGTGGCTACTGTAAGAAAATGGATAAAACCACTTTTCAAGATAAAGAGATGATCGACTATTTAAATAAGGAGTTTTATTGTGTAAAAATGGATGGTGAGGATAAAAATACAATGACCTTTAAAGGAAAGGAATTTAGTTTTATTAATAAAGGAAGAAGAGGTTATAACGAACTTCCTGCTGCGCTTTTAAAAGGAAAATTAAGTTATCCAACCTTTGTATATTTAGATGAAGATTTAAGAATTCTGCTTGTTATGCCTGGTTACAGGAGCTCCTCTGAAATGCTGCCTATAGTTAGCTATTTAGGGAGTAATAAATACAAGGATATGAAGTGGGAAGCGTACATTAACGAAACAAAAGGAGAAAAATAAAAATGAAAATAAAAAGCGTTATCGGTCTACTTATTTTATCATTGTTTTTTTATTCTTGTGAAAACTTTGAAACTAAAAAAATTTCTTCTGAAACATTTGTTAAAGACGAAATTAAATCTATTAATTGGAGGGATGTAGATCAATATCCTATTTTTAAAAATTGTGAACTTGTTTCAAATAAAGAACAACAAAAATCTTGTTTTGAATCCACCTTGTCCTCTTATATTTACCAGTCTATTAACTCTAAAGAAACCATCGTAACTACTGATTTGAACGAAACCTTAACAATCGATTTTATAGTTGATGAAAAAGGGAAATTAATGATTACTTCTATGATTGTTGATAGTTTGATAAGCGCTCAAATCCCCTTGTTGGAAAAAAACATTAAAAAAGTAATGGATTCTATTCAGCCAATTGCTCCAGCCTATAAAAGAGGAATTCCAGTTAAAACATCTTTTCAGTTACCGCTGGAGATAAAAACAATAGCAAACTAAAATTCAAAAGAATTGCTATTCAGTACAAACATAAAATACTAAATTAGTAAATCCTTAATGCTAAAATTTTAAATGAATTCAGATAAAATAATTCTAGGGATAGATCCTGGTACCACCATTATGGGTTTTGGACTTATTAAAGTAGTTAAAAAGAAAATGTATTTTCTGCAATTAAACGAACTTCAACTTAAAAAGTACGATGATCACTATTTAAAGTTAAAATTGATTTTTGAACGAACTGTCGAACTAATTGATACTTATAAGCCGGATCACATAGCAATTGAAGCTCCTTTTTTTGGTAAAAATGTTCAGTCGATGTTAAAATTAGGAAGAGCACAAGGCGTTGCCATGGCAGCAGGACTTTCTAGAGAGATACCAATTACCGAATATTCACCTAAAAAAATAAAAATGGCCATCACAGGCAATGGAAATGCTAGTAAAGAACAAGTGGCAAAAATGCTACAGAGCCTTCTAAATTTAAAAGAACTTCCAAAAAATTTAGATAGTACTGATGGATTAGCGGCTGCAGTTTGTCATTTTTATAATTCAGGAAGAGTGCAAATTGGTAAAAGTTATACAGGTTGGTCAGCTTTTGTGAAACAAAACGAAGGACGTATAAAAAAATAGATTATAAATGGCTGGAATTTATATTCATATTCCTTTTTGTAAACAAGCATGTTATTATTGCGATTTTCATTTTTCAACTAGTCTTAAAAGAAAAAACGAATTAATATCCTCCATTTGTAAAGAAATTCAACTTCGTAAAAATGAAATTTCAGGTGACATTAAAACTATTTACTTTGGTGGAGGTACTCCATCGATATTAAAAACCGAAGAAATTAATTTAATTATTAATG
>SGZC01000043.1 GCA_004213605.1 Flavobacteriales bacterium | reverse complement strand
CGATCATGATTAACTGTAATCCTGAAACGGTTTCTACTGATTTTGATACCGCCGATAAATTGTACTTTGAGCCCGTATTTTGGGAGCATATATACGATATCATTCGTCATGAAAAACCCGAAGGAGTAATAGTACAATTAGGAGGTCAAACCGCACTTAAACTAGCTGAAAAATTAACGAAGTATGGGATAAAAATTATTGGCACTAGTTTTGAATCATTGGATTTAGCTGAGGATAGAGGTAGTTTTTCAAAACTTTTGCAAGAAAATAATATTCCTTACCCAGAATTTGGTGTTGCTGAAAATGCTGATCAAGCACTAGTATTAGCAGATCAATTAGATTTTCCAATATTGGTGAGACCTTCCTATGTTTTAGGAGGGCAAGGCATGAAAATCGTTATTAATAAAGAGGAATTAGTTGAGCACGTAGTCGATTTAATAAGAAAAATACCCAATAATAAGCTACTCCTAGATCATTATCTAGACGGAGCTATCGAGGCGGAAGCAGACGCTATCTGTGATGCTGATGGCAATGTTTATATTATTGGTATTATGGAACATATCGAGCCCTGCGGAATTCATTCAGGCGATTCTAATGCAACCTTGCCAGCTTTTAATTTAGGTGATTTAGTAATGCAACAAATTATTGATCATACGCATACGATTGCTAGAGCACTAAATACTATCGGATTGATTAATATACAATTTGCAATTAAAGAGGAGATGGTATATATCATAGAAGCAAATCCAAGAGCTTCAAGAACAGTTCCCTTTATAGCAAAAGCATATAAAGAACCTTATGTGAACTATGCTACTAAAGTCATGCTTGGAGCAAAGAAGGTAACAGATTTTAACTTTAATCCTCAACTCCAAGGATATGCTATTAAACAACCTGTTTTTTCATTTAATAAGTTTCCTAATGTCGATAAACGACTAGGCCCTGAAATGAAAAGTACTGGTGAAAGTATATTGTTTATTGATAGTCTAAAAGATGATCAGTTTTACGACTTATATTCCAGAAGAAAGATGTATTTAAGTAAATAAATTTAGGGTTAAGTCTATTTAGATTGTTATATTTATATCTAAATAAATATAAACAAAGATTAAATTAATTTTCCTCAAATTATTTAAATGAAATATTTAAGCTCCTTTCCACTTTGTTTTTTTTATCAAGATGCTCTTTTAGAAAATTAAATACTATGAAAAAAAATACATTACTATTTTTATTAGCTTTTCTTACCATAAATTTTATTTATGCACAGGAAAGATTTGTTACTAAAACAGGTGTTGTCAATTTTGAAGCATCCGTACCCTCTTTTGAAGAAGTTAAGGCGACCCATAATTTGGTGAGCGCCCTATTAACATCCAATGGTGATTTTGTCAGTATTGCTCTTGTCAGGGGATTTCGTTTTAAAGTTGCTTTGATGGAAGAACATTTTAATGAAAATTATGTGGAATCTAGTAAGTATCCTAAAGTAAAATTTAAAGGTAAAATACAAAATTTTAATAGTTCAAAATTGTCTGATGTAGAAAAGGAATATATAATTTCAGGAACTATTTCAATGCATGGAAAAGAAAAAGAAATAGAAACTAAAGCATATCTGAAGGAAATAGGTAATTTGATAGGTTTTCAAACAACTTTTACAATAAAACCGGAAGATTTTAACATAGAAATTCCAAGTTTAGTCAGTAATAAAATAGCCGAAGAAATCAATGTTTCGGCCCATTTTAAATTTAGAGAGATTTTAAAAGAGTAGTAAAAAAAGATCAAAAATAATTGTTGGCTGTCTTTTATTAAAGATTGGTGTTTTTTATTTATACAACTAGCTATATCAAGACCACAGAAACATACTGCAAGGAGCGTTAAAAATATCAATTTCTGCACCCGATTTGGTAACCTTTTTTAAGGAAAATAAATCCAAAAAAATACTAAATAAAACCATAGAAGTTAAAGGGCTAATCACCGATATAATCTTATACGAGTATTTTAATCAATCTTTATTAAAATGAGGTGATGTTTCTTTTTGTACTTCAACTATAAAATACTTAGTGTCTCCCCAAAAAATAAATGATGTATATCGCTCTACATAAGTAACTTTGACATAGTTTCCTTGTAAATCCTGAAGTTTTTCTATTACACTTTTATCTTTATCCAAAACAGAAAAAGAAAATATTTGGGCTCCACTTATACCCTGACTGATTTCACCTTCCCAGGTTTTAAAAATTACACCCTTGTTGCTTACTTTAATTAATTCACCAGAACGAGTTCCTTTACTATAAGGAACATAATAAATAAAGGAAAACCAAGCAATTGTTATTAAAAGGATTACCGCCAGTATTTTGTATAGTATTTTTTTCATAATTTTAGGTATTTTTAGATCTTTTTATGATTGATTCGGGTAATGATTTTTTCGTTTTAATCCCAAGTTTTTTTATTTTTTCAACACTATTAATAAGATTTCCTCTTCCCTCTACTAGTTTATTCATTGCTGAAGAATAATCTGTTTTAGCGGCATCTAATTTTTTTCCAACGCCCATTAAATCGCTCACAAAACCTTCAAACTTATCATACAATGCACCAGCTTGTCTTGCAATTTCCATCACATTTTTTTTCTGTTCTTCCTGTTTCCAGATCGATGATATGGTACTTAACGTCGCAAGTAAAGTTGACGTAGACACTAACACCACATTTTTATCAAAGGCATCTAAGTATAATTTTTTATGTTTACTAAGCGCGATTAATAAGGCGGCTTCAATTGGAACAAACATCAAAACATAGTCAGGCGTATTAATTCCATAAAGTTCGGTATATTGCTTTTCACTTAATTCTTTAATGTGTTTTTTAATGCTCAGAATATGCTTTTTTAATTTTTCATCTTTTATCTCCTCTTTTTCTGAACTATAATATTCTTCGTAGGCCGTTAAAGATACTTTAGAATCTACGATTAGATGTTTGTTTTCAGGGAGATTGATAATGAAATCCGGTTTTTTTAAATTTCCATTTTCATCTCTGTAGCCACCCTGAGTGCTAAAATGAATCCCGTTAGATAACCCTGCTTTTTCTAAAATAATCTCTAATTGAACTTCTCCCCAATCCCCTTGAACTTTACTATCTCCTTTAAGTGCATTGGCAAGATTCGTTGCTTCTTTACTCATTTGTTGATTAAGTTTCTCGAGTCCTTCTATTTGTTGCTTTAAAGCAGAGTGCATTCCAAAGCTTTCTTTTTGTGAGCGCTCCACTTTTTTCTCAAAAGATGCTATTTTTTCTTGGAGTGGGTTTAGCAATAGGTCTAAATTTTTTCTATTCTGTTTCGTAAATTTTTCTGACTTTTCATCCAGAATTTTATTAGCAAGATTTTCAAACTCTTTGCTAAATTTATTTTGAAGCTGAGTTACTTCTTTCTTCTGCTCTAAAAGTTTTTCTTCTAGATTTATTTTTCCAATTGTTAATTCAGTAAGTTTTTGTTTGTATTCATCTTTTTCAGTTCTCATTAATTCTAAGTCACCTAAAAGAGCTCTAATTTTATTTTCTAACTTAAGATTTTCATCATTTTTATTTTCTATATCGGTTTCTAATTTTATAGCTTTTGATTTACTTTTTAGTACACCAAAACGATTTCCTAGGTACATACCAATTGCGCCTCCAACAAATAGTAGAAAAAGAGATATTAAGTTATCATTCATGTGTTAATCAATTAATTTTTTGTATCTAAACTAAAGTAGTTATTTTTTTAATATAAATTGTTTTAATTCATGATCAAATTGAATTGTTTCGGAGGGAAATAAATTTTCAAAACACCCTGATTTGATTAATTTTTCCGGTTTATTAAAATATATTTTTTCTTTTGTCATAACAATCATTTTATGGGATACCTGAATGGCTAAATCGATTTCATGGGTCGAAAATATGATCGTTTTTTTCTTTTTAATCGCTAAGTCTTTCAATAACTTTAGGATATAAGCTCTATGGTAAATATCCAAATGTGTAGTTGGTTCATCTAATAGTATAATAGAAGTATTTTGGACCAATGCTCTTGCAATCATTACTCTTTGTAACTGTCCGTCACTTAATTCTGAACATTTTTTTTCCGCCAAATTAATGGTATCGGTATCCAACAACGATTCTTTTATTATTTCTTCATCCACTTCAGTAAGTATTCCAATCCAATTCGTGTAGGGATATCTGCCCAAAGACACTAACTCTTTGACTGTTATGTTTTTTGATGAAGGAGACTCTGTTAGTACAACACTTAGTTGAGTTGCAAAATCCAATGTTGAGTATTCCTTAAACGCTTTATTTTTTAATAACATTTCACCCTGAAGATGAGGTTGAATTCTTGCAAGAGTTTTAAGCAGCGTTGATTTACCGATGCCATTGGTGCCAACAATACTAATTAACTCTCCTTTTTGACTTGAAAAACTAATATCTTCAAGGACAATTTGCGAGTGTTTTTTTTTATTGTATCCAATCGATACATTTTTTACTTCAATTATATTTTTTAGAGGCTTAGTAGACATTGATTTAGACGTTTAAAAAAATAATTTCCGTTTTCTTACCAGTAACCAAATGACTACAGGAGCTCCTATTAAGGAGGTGATTGCATTAATTGGTAGCGTCAACTCACTAAAAGGTAGTTGTGCTAAGGTATCACAAATGAGCATCAAAACTGCACCACTCATAAAAACAGCCGGTAACAGAACCCTATGATTCGAAGAGTTAATGTATTGTCTTGTTAAATGTGGTACCGCTAGACCGACAAAGGCTATAGGACCAGTAAAAGCAGTGATACTACCGGCTAAAAGACTGGTTGCAATAATGATCCAAAAAGTTGCTAATTTTAAATTGATACCCATACTCTTTGCATAATTTTCACCCAGTAACAAGGCATTTAGCGCTTTTATGGTATACATGCTTACCAATAAACCAACTACAATACAAGAAACTAATATTAAAATTCCATCCCAAGACACATTTCCTAAAGTTCCAAAACTCCAGAATACAAATTGTTGTAATTGTTCAGCATTACTAAAATAGGATAGAACAGAAACAACTGCGGCCGTTACACTTCCAAACATAAGTCCGATGATGAGTATGGTCATGGTATCTTTTACCTTAAAAGTTACTGATAAAACAGCAAGTAAAACTAAAAAACTTCCAAACGCAGAGGCGATAACCAGGCTCCAAGAACCCAATAAAAAACCTCCAAAACTGGCTCCAAATATTCCTGTACCAAGAATTAATAATGCTACACCTAAACTCGCACCACTACTGAGTCCTAGAACAAAAGGACCTGCTAGCGGGTTTCTAAAAAGTGTTTGCATCAACAATCCAGAAACTGCCAATCCACCTCCGGATAACATTGCAGTTATCGCTTTAGGCAACCGATACTCCAATACAATAAATTTCCAAGCCGATTTTAAAGGCTCTCCACCAAATAAACTGATGATAACATCTTTCAAAGGGATAGGTACTGTTCCCAAGCTAATACTCACTAAAAAAGTGATTAATAGTATTGAAGTCAATAGTAAAAAAAAGTAACGATATGTTTGTTGGTTTTCCACTTATTTTAGTTGATCAAAAAAATATAATGTATGTTCAGGTAATAGTTCAGGATGTAAAATTTTTATGATATCTTTTAATACAAGATCCGGTCGGTTTGGTGCTAATTCAAAATAAATTAAGCCTCCTGTTTCTCCAACTTTATTAGTAAAACTGTATACATTATTAGTTTTAAAAGCATCGAAAAATTGATACACTGTATGTGCTTTTTTTAATTGAACTAAGTTTGTGTAATAACTGGGACCTATCCAAATTTCAGCATGTTCTGCTTTATCTAAAACAGATTCCAAACTCAAGGAATGACTCCCAGTACCTTTAGTTTCCTTCCAGAGATAATCTCCGTTAGCATCCGCAATAAATTGAGCAGCCCAACTTTTTCCTTGTGGCAAATACCATACATCTTTGTACATGGCACCACTTAATACCGTCGGTTTCGATTTTGCGTTGAAGGCGATTTTTTTAGCATTTAAATAGTCACTTTCAATAACTGAAAACAATTCATTGGCTAAAGAATCCTTATTGTAAAATGCACCAAAAAATTTAATCCATTCTGCTTTTGCAAGAGGAGAACTCTCTGTCCAATCTCCGTTATAAACCAGTGGGATTCCCGTTTTTTTGATTGTTTTTAAAGTTTTATCATGATTATCGATAGCAAAACCTATGATAACATCTGGATTTAAATCTAGTAAAGATTCGGTGTTTAAATCTTCATTTTTACCTAATTCTTTTATAAGCCCTTTATTGATTCGTGCTCTTGTTTTTTGTGATGAGATATAATCTAAACTTGGGAAACCAACAAGAGTGGTATCAACCGCTAACATTTCAAGTGAGGGAATATGCGTAGTTGATGTTACTACAATTTCTTCTATAGGGATGCTTATAACTTCATCAAAAGATGCCGGCGCGTCAAGTAGATGACCTTTTTGAACCAGTGCATATCTGAGCTCTTTTTCACTTCCAGGCCAACTATTTTTTATGGTAAGGACTTTGTATCCATCATAATAGTCGATATCAAATCCTTGCGCATATTTTATATTCCCGAGCGACTGGTCAATAGATACCTGTTTTTTGTTTTTTTCTTGTTTGTGACAAGAAATAAAAACTAAAAAAAGCGATGCGATAAAAAGTATTTTTTGCATATTCAAAAATAATAGTATTTGTTTTGATTGTAACAATTTTTAAAATCTTATTTTCGCAATGAATTAGGTGAGGAAGTTTTTTTTACAAAACGACCTCTTAAAAGGGAATTCGGTGTCAATCCGAAGCTGTTCCCGCAACTGTAAGTCTTTTTTGAATGCTGTATTCAAAAATGTATCACTTAAAACCACTGCTCACGCGGGAAGGTTATACATCAGACAAGCCAGGAGACCTGCCTTATTTCAATTATAATGATCGGACTTTCGGGATAAAAGTTAGAGAATATGAAAGGAATATACCTATTAATAGTATCATTAATGTATTCGGCATCACTGTATGCGCAGCTTGACTCTATTCAATATTTAAATGAAGTTGTCCTCGTTGATACAAAGTTAGAAGATTTTTCGGAGGGCTACGTTCTCACGAAAATTTCGGATACTATAATTTCTAGAAACCCGCAGTCACTGACTGATTTGTTAAACTTTAATTCCAATATTTACCTTAAAGAAAATGGATACGGTATGGTAGCTTCCCCTTCTTTTAGGGGGACTACTGCATCACAAACGGCTGTTATATGGAACGGTATTCCAATCAATTCAAATCTTAATGGACAAACCGATTTTAATACCATCGCTACCAGTTCCTTGGATAACATCACACTTAGGAGTGGTGGAGGAAGCTCTCAGTATGGTAGTGGCGCCATTGGTGGTAGCGTCCATTTAAATAACACCATTAATTTTATAGAAAACTCTAGCAACGAACTCCAAATTAATGTGGGTAGTTTTTCTTCGGTTGGCGGAATTTTTAAAAGAAAAATGGCTACCGAAAAAAAATATTTAGATCTGGGAGTTGATTTTATTTCCTCTGATAACGATTACCAATACATTGATTTAAACCGTAAAAATGAAAATGGTGAATTTAATAAATTAAACATTTCTTTGAATGGAGGGCTTCTGTTGGGTAATAACAAACTCATTTGGAATTCTAATTATTTTAGCGGAACAAGAAACTTTTCTGGAACTCTCACTGCTCCAAGCATAGATAGCTATAAAGATGTGACCTCAAGAAATTTACTGACTTGGAATTTAACTTCAAAAAAATGGAAAAATACCATAAAAGCAGCACATGTTTTCGAGCGGTATCAATATTATCCTAATCGAGAAAATCCCTTATTTTTTGAGGGTAACTCCAATACGTTTATCGGTGACTACCAATTGGAATTCAATGTTAGCGAAAAAGTAACGGTGAGTTCTATTTTTAATTACACCCATATAAAAGCAGATGGTACAAACATTATTAATGAGAGTCGGTCTACTTTGGCTGCAATATTTTTATGGAAACATTTAATATCCAAACGAATAAGTTATAATATCAATATTCGTCAAGAATTTCTAAACGATTTTGAGAACCCTTTGATCGTATCTATCGATACTAAATATACTATTAAAGAATGGTATACCTTGAAAGCAAATGCTTCTAAGAACTATCGTGTTCCCACGTTTAATGATTTATATTGGACTTCTGGAGGTAATATTGACTTAAAACCTGAAATATCGTATCAAGGTGAACTAAGTAATGAATTTTCTTTCAAGTATTTTCATCTAAACATGAATGTATTTTATATACACTCAAAAGATTTAATAAGTTGGCAGCCAGGAACAGATGGTATATTTACCCCTCTAAATATTTCTGAAGCTGAAAACATTGGGTTTGAAATTGCTGGAAAATTTTCAAAATCAATCCAAAAAAATCATTTCAACTTGGGTTTGAATTATGCTTATACCTCTGCAAAAAATTTAGAAAAAAACAAACAATTGATTTATGTGCCTTTCCATAAAATAACGGGGAAGATCGATTACAGATTTCAACAATTCAATGCTTATTACCAGCAATTGTTCAATGGGAAAGTATTCACCACTACAGACAATAACAGTGTATTAGATTCGTATTTTGTTGCTAATATAGGCCTAGAATACCTTTTCTTATATAAAACAATGCCCCTAAAAATAGGCTTTAAACTCAATAATATTTTCAATAGATATTACGAAAATGTTGCCTATCGACCCATGCCAAATAGAAATATACAAACCACTATAACCTTTAAATTTTAAACAAAATGAAAACACTAAAAAACTTAATTTATTTATTGATCGTATTTACATTGATTAGCTCGTGTTCATCAGACGATGAACCACTGCCAGCTCCACTAGGAGATTATGAAAACGGATTACTTATTACCAATGAGGGACCCTTCCAAAACGGTACCGGTACCATTACGTATATCTCAGAGGACTATGAAACCGTGGAGCAACAAATTTTTAATCAAGTCAATTCCGAAGACCTTGGAAGTATTGTTCAATCCATAGGTTTTAATAATGATGTTGCTTATATCGTTGTTAATAATTCTAATAAAATTGAAATTGTAAATAGATACAGTTTTGAATTGATAAGTTCTATTACTGAAGGATTAATGAATCCTCGATATTTCATCTCCACAGGAACCAATGGTTATGTAACTAATTGGGGAGATCCTTTTGATAATACCGATGATTACATAGCCGTAATAGATCTATTTTCACAAACGATTACTTCAACAATCCCAGTAGCGTTTGGTCCAGAAAAACTAATCCTTATGAATGATGTTCTATATGTAGCTCATCAGGGAGGATATGGTCAAAATAATATTTTGTCCGTTATAGATACTAGTAATAATACCCTAGCTTCTACTATTGAAGTTGGTGATGTACCCAATTCAATGATAGTTCTTGACAATTATCTTTGGGTACTTTGTGGTGGTAACCCTGATTATACCGGTAACGAAACCAACGGAAAGCTTGTAAAAATTAATGTCTCAGATAATTCTGTGGATCAAGTGTTCGATTTTTTAACAAGCGATCACCCAAAACATTTATCAGTAGATGGATCCCGTTTAATTTATAATTTAAATGGAGCAGTTTATAGTAAAAACGGAGCTGATATTTCCTTACCTCAAGAGAGTATCATTTCGGGAACATTTTATGCCATGACCACAAAAGATGGTAAACTTTATGCCACTGATGCTGGAGATTTTGCAAGCAATGGGGCTCTAAAAATAGTTGATTTATCAACCAATTCAGAAATACAAAGTATTCAAACTGGAATTATTCCAGGTGGCGTTTATTTTAATGATTAATTAAAATGACTTTATTCTTTTATTTCTAATAATAAAAATTGGTTGAGTTGTTTTCCAAACAATTGAAAATTATCATCGGAAATCAGGACTATGGACTGATTTCCGTTTTCTAAGATAGGTCCAAGTGTAATTCCTTCGATATTATCAATTATCCCCTCTGTTAATTTATTTTTAATAGTGTCGAAACTAAAAACCAATTCTTTTTTTAATGGGATAAAGTCGGTTTGTTTTAAGGAATTTATGGTTAAAGTATTGGTGGAAGTCTTTTCTATCCACGCATGAAATAAATTGATAGTGTTTCCTTGGGTTCCTTTATCGCTTTGGTAGGTTCTTTCAATTACAATAAAGTGGTTGGGTTTAAACTCTAAAACATCGGTAACCCCGTTTAAATTATAATTACCAACAGAAGGCTTTGTTATGGGATCTAGTTGATATGCAAATTCTTTGGTTGCTTTTCTAGTTTTTTTATCAAAATAAGTAATTCGAATAGGCGAATTTGCTTTTTGATATTTAGGCTCCTCTCCATCTTGAACGAGAGGTAGTTCAAAGGCTGACCAAAGTCCATCTTTATCAAAACTATGACTTAGTCCTTCAAGTGTTTTATTATGAATAGGCTTTGGTTCATGGCTAACTAGAAAATTGGGAGGTAGTTCATAATCAAATAAAAATTCACCTTTATAATTGGTTGAAAACAATAAGGGGTTTTTATTTTTGTTAATGGCTCCCTCACTTACTAAAGTGATCTTGTTATTGTTTACTACAATAGCTTCTAAATCCAAGGTATGATTTTCATAATACGGATGGTCTTTTAAAAAAACTACTTCCACAAAATCGATATGAATGATGGCCTTTTTTTTAATTTCTATGATTGTTTTATAATATCTAGGCAATTTTGAATCGTCGACAACTAGGTAATAATTTCCATCAAAAAAATCTATTCCTGATAGTCCACCAATTTTGGTGTTGTTAAAAATTTGATTTGCTGGTAAAACATATTCATCTAAAAATACCAATTCAATCTTTTGAGATTTTTTATGTATTTGAACACAACTTATAAAGTTTGTCAACATAAAAAACAATAAATATAGTCTTGTCATAGATAGGTAATGGGGTTTATTTAACCATTTTTTGATAAATAGGAGATACTATTTTACTATTTGAAAACTCTTTAAATTCAATATTATTCCTTTGTTGTGGTTGCTTAAATGAATACAGGTTGTTTATTGCTGCAGCTAATAGGGGCTCATTAATATCGCCAAGAATTCCTAGGTTCGTATAATCTTCGTTTAATGGTATATCAGGAAAAAGACCATCGTCATAATCGGTATTGCCATCCCTATTTGAGGTTTTAAATACCAAGGGTAACATTGCGTAGTTATGCCCTGGATTGGCTTGACTCTTACTGAAGTTTGGAGCTGGCGCATCGTACAGCAAAAAAGAGGCTTGATATTTACCTCTAGTAGGACCTCCTAGTTGTTTCACCTCAATGTAAGGTTTTAAACAATTAATTACCAATTCACTGGCAGAGGCCGAACTGTTGGTTGTTAGTATGTAAACTTTATTTAAATTAAGACTATTTATTAATTCACCTGTAAAGATTTTATCGTTAAACAAAATTGGGTTGGCATATACATTTTGACGGTCATCATTCCAAAATTCATTTGCAAACAATTGATTGTTAAATTGTCCGGTAATCATACTGGATAAATCTACAGCGGTCTCAACAGAACCACCACCATTGTATCTTAGATCCAAAATTAAATCAGCAATACCCTCCGCTTTAAATTGTGCGAACACTGAATTTAAGGAAGTATCAAAATCTCTTGTAAATGCATTGTACATTAGATAACCAATTTTTTGACCTTCAATTTCTAGTGTTTCAGCAATGTATATAGGGTCTTCAGTATACTCTTGTTTAACTAATTCTATGCGTTCACCAGTTGGCACTATGGTCTCATCATTAAGTGTAGCCAGGCCAATTTCGTAACTATCTAACGAAATTAATGACAAGTAATTCGTATCGGTTAATTGCTGCCCATTAATGGTATTAAATAGCATGCCCCTTTGTATCCCTTTTGTTACTGCATCTGTATTTGGCAATACATAACGTACATAGCCAAATAAGTTCGTGCTTCCATTAGGATAATAAACCAGTCCAAACTCCATACCATTGCTTAAAGTAATTCCATTGAGTGCGTTTTCTAATTCATTGTAGTCATTTACGAGTACACTAAATCGATCTGTAGGTGCTATTAAAAAGTCAAATGTTTCTCTGGGGTTTTCAAAAGAATCTAAAAAAGAATTTAATTCATTTTGATCTGTAAAGTAATCATCAGCGAGTTCAGGAGTAGTAGACTTATACAAGTAAAAGTAATTTAATCCACGATAAATAAAATCTCCAATTGCTGAGTTGGAGGAAGTTTGTATGGTATCGTCTAGATCATCAAAACAAGCTACACCAAGAGTCGAAATCGTGATGAGTATTAACAAGATTCTTTTTTTCATAAGAAGTGAGTATATTCGAAATTCAATCAAATCACTAAAATACTCACATTATTGTTAATTGAAAATAATTTGTAACAAAATTAAAGAAGGCTCGTCAACTTTATATAATAGCAAGAAATACTAACCAAATTGGAACAAAAAGAGTTTTTAAATACCATATTACCTTGTAAGGATACTCTTTACAGGTTGGCGAAAAGACTTTTAGTTTCCAGTGACGAAGCAGAAGATGCAGTTCAAGAAGTTTTTTTGAAATTATGGAAAGGACGTGATAAAATTCATCATTATAGAAGTCCAGAAGCATTTGCAGTTACGATGACTAAAAATTATTGTTTGGATCGATTAAAATCAAGACAAGCATCTAATTTACAAATA
>SGZC01000042.1 GCA_004213605.1 Flavobacteriales bacterium | reverse complement strand
CGTATTCTCTGACAGTATTCATTTAAACATTCAAAATCCGGCCTCTGTTGCCAATTTAAGATTGGTAAGTTTTACCTCTGGAGGAAGTTATAAATATGTAAACCAGCAAACAGAAACCGATTCTCAGTATGCCTCTGCAACTACCTTAGACTACCTAGCAATGGGAATACCGATGGGGAAGTTTGGCGCAAGTTTTGGAATTCTACCTTTTACCTCGGTGGGTTATAAATTAGAATCTAACGACGATACAACCTTTACCCAATATGATGGATCTGGAGGAATGAACAAAGTATTCTTGGTATTAGCCTATCAGATAAGTAAAACTTTTAATATCGGAATTGATGCCAACTATAATTTTGGTAATGTAGAAAGAACCACTATAGTTTCTAATGACGATTTACTTTTAGGTACCAGAGAAAATATAGTATCAGATTTACTGGGGTTTAATTTTAATTTTGGAGCAGAGTATAAAGCGTTTGTTACTGAAGATTTGCAACTTACCGCAACGGCTACCTATTCGCCAGCGACAACCTTTAAAGTTCAAGGAGTTAGAAACATAACAAGTGTATTAATTTCTGCGACCGGTGCCGTAATCCCCATTGACGACAGAGTACAAACCCTAGAGGATATTGAGGTAACTTTTCCGTCTCAAATTACCTTTGGGGCAGGATTGGGAAGCCCAAAGCGATGGTTTATATCGGCGCAATATACCAGTACCAAAACCAGTAATTACAACGATCCAACACTCAATTTTGGAACGGCAGAGTTCGTAGACTCCAATAAATATAGAATGGGTGGTTTTTTTATACCTAGATACAATTCGTTGACAAGCTACTGGCATAGAGCTGTCTATAGGTTAGGAGTTCGTTACGAAGAAACAGGATTAGACCTTAGAGGAGAAGGCATCAATGAGTATGGCATATCTTTTGGTGTAGGATTACCCATTGGTAGGTTATTCTCGAATGTAAACATAGGTTTTGAATTTGGTTCAAAAGGAACCACCTCTCAAGGCCTGGTTAAAGAAAACTTTTTTAATACGTTTATTAGCCTATCTCTAAACGATAGGTGGTTTGAAAAAAGATATATAGATTAATGAAATAAAATTTTGAAATGATGAAAATGAAATTTACATTACTTACAGCACTTTTATTTTTAGGTTTAGGAAGTAAAATGATGGCACAAGTGCCTAATGATTGTTACGAAACATTATCCTTATTCGTAGAGCCTGCAAAGGCAAAAAATTATGAGGGAGCACTCCCCTATTATGATAATGTAATTACTAAATGCCCAAAATTTAGTTTAGCGACCTACCAATATGGCGCAAAAATGTTTTCACACTTTGTTAAACAAGGGGATAAGTCTAAAGTAAACGATTTGATCAAAAGCTATGAAGATCGAATGGCTTATTTTCCAACGAAAACAAAAAAAGGTAAAACACTTGCGACGATCGCTCAAGTAAAATACGATAATTCTGTAGGAACTAAAATGCAACAATTTTTAGCTTTTGACAACGCCTACAAAGAGGATGCGGCTACCTTTACAAGCCCTAAAAGTTTATACACTTACTTCTCTTTAGCGGTAAGTTTATATGAAAATGGAGAAAAACCTATTGAAGATGTTTTTGATTTGTATGAAATCGTTTACCTAAAAGTTGCGAATGAAAGAATCGATTTAGCCGCCAAAGCTACAGTGCTATACAATCGTAAAGAAGCCGGAGAAAAACTGTCAACGAAAGATGCCAAAAGATTAAAATCCTACGGAACCAATCTAAATGCCTACAGTAAAGTTTCAGGAAGTCTTGAAGGAAAATTAGGAAAGCTCGCAGATTGCGAAAATCTAATACCGCTCTATACGAAGGATTTTGAGGAGAAAAAGGGAGATATTAAATGGGTTAAAAAAGCAGCTAGTAGGCTTTCTGCTAAAGAATGTACTGAAGACCCTTTGTTCCTAGAATTAGTAAAACAATTAGATAATTTAGAGCCTACTGCAGAATCTAAATTATACTTAAGCCAATTAGAGCGAAATAAAGGTAATATTTCAAAATCGATAAGCTATTTGGAAGAGTCTGCAATGATGCAAACAGACAATTTTAAAAAGGCTAGAATATATTTTAGGATAGCTGAATTGAAAAGAAAACAAGGTAGTTACCGCTCGGCTAGATCTTACTATAACAAAACATTAAAATACAATCCCTCTCAAGGGAGGTGTTATTTAAGAATAGCACAAATGTATTCGAAAAGCTCCAACGATTGTGGCGCTACTGTTTTTGAAAAAAGAGCGGTAAACTGGCTAGCTGCAAATATGGCCGATAAGGCTGGTTTGGTAGATGCATCTATTGCATCGGAAGCAAGAAGAGCAGCATCGAGTTATCGACAACGAGCGCCTAGCAAAAGTGATATTTTTTCAGACGGGATGGCTGGCAAAACAATTAGTTTTAATTGCTGGATTGGCGGTAGTGTAAAAGTCCCCAGTTTATAGGAAGTAAGCAAAAAAATATGATTAAATTTAAACACATGTTTAGAGGCGTACTAATCCTTTTGGGTATTGGTATGCTTTTTTCTTGTGAAGGGAATTATAATAACATACAGAAATTGAATCTTAAAGACGAAGAGCCCGTTGCTGTTGGTAAAACCATTAATTTGAAATTTACAGATTCAGGGAAAGTGACCGTAAATTTATTGGCTCCTTTATTAAAAGATTATTCGAATTTTGAATTTCCATACCGTGAATTTCCAGAAGGGATTACGCTGTATTTTTGGGATCAAGAAAAAAAAAGTACGGTGTCTTCAGATTATGCGGTGGAGTTTAAAAGTACAGGGATTATAGATTTAATTGGAAATGTAAAAATCACTACATCAGACAGCACCCTTGTAACAGCAAATCAATTGTATTGGGATCAAACCAATGAATGGATTTTTACCAATCAACCCTATCAAATTATTTTTGCAGACGGTTCTTATAACGATGGCCTACAATTTGATTCCAATCAGGAGTTTACCACTTTTTTATCCAGAAGAAATCAAGGAATTCAACTGGTCGATAAAAACAAAAATTAAATGAGAAATAAGCTCTATATTTTATTTGAATATTTATACTTAATCATGGCAGGATTCTCTGTTTATGTAACCGTGACCTCTTGGAATGAGGATAGAAATCGGGCTTATTTATTTTTGTTTTTTACCGTAGTAGCTATTTTTATGTTTTTTTTAAAAAGAAACTTCCGAAAAAAAATAGAAAACAGCAAGAATCAATAATAGTTTTAGCAAGGTAATTGTGCTATTTTTGTATGGAAATATTTTCTGTTATATGGACTTCAGTTTGGTCGTTATTTTATGTACGTTGATTTTATCAGCTTTTTTTTCAGGAATGGAAATTGCCTATGTTTCTTCCAACAAAGTTCATCTAGCCATCGAAAAAAAGCAAAAGGGTTTTATTTCAAAAATTCTACAAAAAATAACTAAAAGACCTTCAAAATTTATTGCAACCATGCTTATTGGTAACAATATCGCGCTTGTTATTTATGGGTTTTTTATGGGAGATTTGTTGATGAACTTTATTCATACACTAGACGTGGTTGCTCCAAACGGTTTTTTAGCGTTGTTTATACAAACACTAATTTCAACCATCGTTATTTTAGTAACAGCAGAATTTTTACCCAAAGTGTTTTTTCAAATTTATGCCAACAGTTTAGTCAAACTTTTTGCATTACCGGGTTATATTTTCTACTTATTATTTTCAGTAGTTTCAGAATTTGTTATTTGGATTTCGGATCAATTATTAAAATTGATTTTTAAAACAGAAGGAGATCATGTTCAGTTAAACTTTAGTAAAGTGGAACTAGGTAATTATATTTCAGAGCAAATGGAAATCGTAAAAACAGAAGATGATGTTGATAGTGAAATTCAGATTTTTCAAAATGCCCTTGACTTTTCCGATGTAAAGTCAAGAGAGGTTTTAATACCTAGGACCGAGATCGTCGCAGTTCCCTTAGATACCTCTCCAAAAGAAATAAGTGAGCTCTTTACTAAAACGGGACTTTCAAAAATTCTGGTATTCAATAATAATATTGATGATATTTCTGGCTATGTCCATTCCTTCGAACTTTTTAAAAAACCTAAAACATTAAAAAATATATTAATTCCTGTTGTTTTTGTTCCTGAAACAATGTTAATTAAGGATGTTTTAAATATTTTGACCAAAAAAAGTAAGAGTATTGCTGTGGTGATTGATGAATATGGAGGGACCTCCGGAATTTTGACCGTTGAGGATATTATTGAAGAATTATTTGGAGAAATTGAAGATGAACACGACAAATTGATTCTCACAGAAAAAATCATAGCAGAAAATCATTTTCTATTTTCCACCAGGTTGGAGGTCGATTATTTGAACGAAACCTATAAACTAAAGTTACCAGAGAGTGAAAATTATGAAACCTTAGGAGGGATGATTGTGAGTTTTACAGAAGATATACCAGACCAGGGAGAAGTTGTTGCTTTTGAGGATTATACCTTTAATATTGTAGAAGTGTCTGAAACAAAAATTGAACTTGTGGAAGTCAAATGGACTCCTGAAGTTTAGTTTTTTACTTTTTCCCTTATTTTTTCAATTTAACTTTTTTATTAATGGTAGGAAAATAGTATTTTCGCCCACTGATATTATCGAAACAAAGTCTTTTAACATGTGTTTCAGTAAACAATCGGCTAAACAATTAATATATAAATTAATCCTTTTTAAATCACAATTTAAAGAAAAGGCAAAACATAATTACAAATGGCAATTTTAAACGACATAAGAAAACACGGGATATTCCTTATTATTATCATAGCACTTGCACTATTTTCTTTTGTTTTAAGTGGAGTGATCGGTAATGGTAACTCAACACCAAAAGGGGAAAGTACGGTAGCAATAATTAATGGTGTCGATTTGCCTCGTGAACAATTCATGAAGAAAGTTGAAAGTGTTCAACGAAATTTAGGGCCTAATTCACCAACCAACCAAGCAATGAATATTGTATGGGATCGAGAATTAAGGCGTGTTATTCTTTCTGAACAATACGAATCTCTTGGGTTAACTGCAGAAAAAGAACAAATTAATAATTCCTTGAGGATTGCACTTGCCAATAATCCAACCTTTCAAGATGAATTTGGATTATTTAATGAGCTAAAGCTACAAGAATACCTTGCGAATGTTAAAAATGCTGCTGACAACGGGAATCCACAAGCCTACAATGCTTGGTTAGATTTTGAAGCAAATACAGAAAATGCTGTTCTAGAAAGCACCTACTTTAATATGATTAAAGGAGGTTTGATTACCACCTTAGCAGACGGAGAACAAGAATATCACTATGAAAATGACAATATGGATATTGAGTTTATGCAAGTTCCATACACTAACATACTCGATAAAGATGTCGTTATTACAGATGCTGAAATAGAAACTTATATAAAGTCCAACCCAAAAGATTTTGAAGTAGATCCCCAAGTAGACATTCAGTATGTAACCTTTATGGAAGACCCTTCAACAGAGGACAATGAAAATGCCAAAGAAGATATTTCGAAACTAATTAACGATTTTGAAACTACCACTACCATACCAGAATTTGTAAATGCCACCTCAGATGTGTCGTATACAGACCGATGGTTTTTAAAAAACCAACTTCCTGAAGACATTGCGTCTGATTTAATGGTTCAAAATTTAAACGAAATATATGGGCCTTTTAAAGATGGAAATGCCTACAGCTTAGCCAGAGTATATGCTACCACAAAGATGGCAGATTCTGCAAAAGCTAAACATATTTTAATCAGATTTGCTGGACTATCTTCAGCTCCTCAAGATGTTGTGCGAACGAAGGAGGAAGCTAAAAAACTAGCAGATAGTATTTTAAAAGTAGTTAAAAGAAGCCGTCGTAAGTTCGATGATTTAGCTTCAAAATACTCAGAGGATCTTTCAAATAAGGACAAGGGTGGTGATTTAGGATATTTTTCGCCAGGGAGAATGGTAAAACCTTTTAATGACTTTATTTTTGAAAATAAAGTAGGTAAAATAGGAATTGCAGAAACTGATTTTGGATTTCACGTCATTGAGATTAGCGATCAAAAAAATATTCAGAAAGCGATTAAAGTAGCTTTGGTTGTTAAAAAGGTAGAAGCTTCAGAAAAAACAATCAACGAGGTCTTCTCTAAAGCAACAAAATTTGAAATAGCTGCTGGTGAAACAGATTTTGTTGAATTGGCAGAGGCTTCTGATTTAAAATCGAACCCCATTAACAAAATAGGAGAATTGGATTCAAATCTTCCTGGGATAAATGAAAATAGTAGGACTATAGTTTCTTGGGCTTTTAACGAAGACACTAATATAGGTGATATTAAAAGAGTAAATACCAACAATGGGTATATCATCGCTCAATTAACCAGAAGAAATCCAAAAGGGTTGAAAAGTTTGGCTGAGGCATCTGCAACCGTTACTCCAATTTTAAGAAATCAGAAAAAAGCAAAACTAATTAAAGAATCCATCACGAGCACAGAAATTAATACGGTAGCAAGTGACCAAGGAGTTTCTGTAAAAGCAGTCAACGCAATCACAATGGCTAACCCTACCATTGCTGGCGCTGGAACAGAACCTAAAGTGATAGGAGTTGCCTTTGGTTTGAAAGTAGGTGAAACATCAGGCCTTATCGATGGTGAAAAAGGAGTATACATGGTAAAAGTTACAGCAATTAATAATGCTCCAGAATTACAAGACTATTCTGGTTTTGCAAACACATTAAACACAAGTACATTATCAACCATTAATACAAATGCCTACAATGCGTTAAAAAACGAAGCTGATATTGAAGATAATAGGGCTGCTTTTTTCTAGAGATTACATAAAGAATTAATAAAAAAAACCATTTTTAAAAAATGGTTTTTTTATAGAATCATTTTTTCAAATGGAAGAATAGTTTCGTACCCTTTATCTTTAAAATATTGATGATTTTCGTTGCTACCAGTTACCAAAATAAAGTCACCTCCCCAGGCTCCAAGACTTTTTATAGCACCAGGGTAATTTTCAAATAAGGCTTCTTTTATGGGTTTTTGCTGAAGTATATTCGAAATGATTTTTTCGTGACGTGTTATTAATACCTCAAATTCACTTAAGTTAATGCAATTGCATAAATCGCTTGTCAATTCATTCATTTTTTGAATGGGGAGAGCGTCATTTGTCAAAATTTTTCGATATTTAGCTATTCCGTCTCTACTATTTTGTTTTTTATTTAGATGAACAAAAAATAGATGATCCTTAAAATCCCAGTCAATGCGCTGTTTTTTAGATTGGATTTTATCTTCTTTTTTGGAATAAATAATGGGGTGTTCATTATTTGCAACAGCAATATCGTAACCGCTCCCTCCAAAAGTAACCTTTAGTAGTTTGTAGGGGTCTATAGCGGCCCATTTTGAAAGGTTATTAATGAGTGTTGAGGAACTTCCCAATCCCCAATTATTTGGAAAATCTAATGTTGTAGTAATACTGAAACCAGCTGTGCTTCCAAAAAAAGAAGGGTTCATTTGTTGAGCATTCATTAAAATTGAAAGTAACCGATCCCGATCATTTTCAACTTTTCGATTGAATAACCTTATTTCTTCCATTGAAAAACAAACATCTAACCATAGCGCTCCTGTATGGTTATAACTTTTCCAAGTTATAAAGTTTTTTTTACCGGGATTAACAAGCATAGATTGCCCGAATTTTGTTGGAAATGCTAAAGCATTGGCTCCATCCAGCACTAAATATTCAGCGGTAATTAATAATTTTCCGTGACTGTAAAATTCCTGTTTCAATTTGATTCTCGAAGTTGATTTAAGAAGCTAGTAACTGCATTGTTCGATATCGCTTTTTGTTCAAAATAGGTTAAAGCTTGTTCTGATTCTGAAGAGGTTGCTTCCAACTTAGTTAGAATATTAGCCAAGTGCATTTTCATATGTCCTTTTTGAATCCCGGTAGTAACCAGAGAACGCAATGCTGCAAAATTTTGAGCTAGTCCAGCGACAGCTATAATTTCCATTAATTTTTTTGCTGAGGGATTTTGTAATAAAAGCAATCCAAATTTAACCAATGGATGAATTCCTGTGAGTCCTCCAACGGTGCCAATTGCTAGTGGTACTTCTATTGAAAAAATAAATATATCATTTTCTATTGTTGCATCGGTCAAGCTAGTATAGGTTCCTTTTCTGGAGGCATAGGCATGGATTCCAGCCTCTACAGATCTGAAATCGTTACCGGTAGCTAAAATGACCGCATCGATACCGTTCATGATTCCTTTATTGTGGGTTACCGCTCTTCGAGTTTCAGCTTTGGCAATTTTTACAGCTCTCACAAATTTTGTTGAAAAAATGGTTCCATCGATTCCATTGGTGGTCATTTTACTCACTGGACATCGAACTTCTGCTCTAACCAAACATTCTGGTACATAATTAGAGAGAATACTCATCACTACTTCAGGATAATTGTTTAGATGTGAAAATTCTGAATAGTTTTTTGAGTTTTTTTCAAAGGTCTTTGCGATTTCTTCCAGGCACGTATTGATAAAATTTGCACCCATAGCGTCCTTCGTCTCAAACGTGCAATGAAGTTGGTAGTAGCCCTTTAATAATTTAGTTGAGTTGATAAGCTCAATATCTAAAAGCCCCCCACCTCTTTTTTTCATACTATATTCTATTGCTGAAATACTGTCGAGTAACTGCGATTTGTTTTCAGAAAAAAACTTTTGAATTAGCGAATCTGCGCCATAAAAGTTGATATGTATTTGACCATTTTTAACCGTGGAAATCACCTCGGCTTTAAAACCACCTTTATCTAACCAGAACTTTGCAGCGTTACTAGAGGCTGCCACCACAGAACTTTCTTCAAGGACCATAGGAATCGAGTAAAGTTCATCATTAATTAAGAAATTGGGGGCGATCGCAAAAGGCAAATAATAGTTGCTGATGGTATTTTCTATAAATCCATCATGTAATTTTTGGAGTTGTTCATCATCATTCCAATATTGTTTTAAAACCTGAGATGCCAATGCATCATTTTGAAGGTGGTTAGAAACTAACCATTCAATTTTTTCTTCTTTCGTTTTTTTTGAAAACCCAGATACAGGTTGTGGCATATTTAAAATAATTATGAATGACAAATATAGTATTTAAAACAGAGTCTTTTAACTTTTTTTAGCCTCTTAAACTACCTTTTTAATCTAAAAAAGTAGGGTAAATTCGTTAAAATTGTGTAAACTTGACCTATCAAAAAACAATAACAATTGAATAGATTATTTTCTAAAGGTATATGGTTATTCCTAATAATTACCATATCAACTTTATCTGCACAAGAAAAATCAATTTCTTTGGATGATATTAACGAAGGTGTATTTAGGGCAGAATACTTGTCTGCTTTGCGTTCTATGAATAACGGTAAAGAGTATTCAGTTTATAATTATGATAGAAAAAGTAAAACTTCCACGATTGATTTATATGACTATAAAACGGGAGATAAGGTTAGGACTTTACTAAATTCTGCTGAGATAGAGGGAATAGATTATATTATCTCTTATCAATTTAGTGATGATGAAACCAAACTATTATTAGCCACTAAATTGAAACAAATTTACAGGCGTTCGTCAGTTGGAATTTATTATGTATACGATTTAAATTTGAAGGAACTAACCTTAATTTCAGATCATGAAATACAAGAACCAACTTTTAACGGTGATTCCTCCAAATTGGCTTATGGGTATAATAACAATCTGTTTGTGAAGGACCTTAATTCTGGAGAAACGAAACAACTTACCTCTGACGGAAAAGTCAACCATATTATTAATGGTATTACAGACTGGGTATACGAAGAAGAATTTTCTGTAGTGAGGGCTTTTGATTGGAATATAAGTGGTGATAAAATCGCATTTATTAGATTTGATGAAACCGAGGTTCCTGAATTTTTAATGGATATTATGGGAAATGAATTGTATCCCACACAGCAAGTATTTAAGTATCCAAAAGCAGGAGAGAAAAACGCGGAAGTATCGCTACATATTTATGATTTGAAAACAGATCAAACCTCTCAAGTAGATCTTTCGGACTTTAATAATTATTATATCCCCAGAATCAAATGGACAAAAGACAGTTCGTTGCTGAGTGTCCAATTATTAAATCGTCCTCAAAACAAATTAGATTTAATATTGGTAGATGTATCCAACAATAACGCCACCTCACTTTTACATCAAGAAAGCGACGATGCCTATGTATCAGTTAATGATGATTTAACTTTTTTAAAAAATAATAAGTTTATTTGGACCAGCGAAAAAAGTGGCTGGAACCATATTTATCTGTATGACGAAAATGGTAAAAATGAACAACAAATAACTTCTGGTTCCTGGGAAGTAACCAGTTATTATGGATTTGACGAAAATACAGGATTGCTATTTTATAACAGTACCCAAAACGGGAGTATCAATAGGGATGTATATTCAGTGTCACTTAAAGGAAAAAAAATCAAAAGGTTAACATTAAAAACAGGATTTAATAACGCTTCATTTAGCAAGGATTTTTCCTATTTTATAAATACCTATTCTAGTGCAACAATTCCATATACTTATACTTTAAATGAATCTAAAAATGGGAAGGTTGTAAGAGAAATTAAAAATAATAAGGACTTAGTTAATAAATTAAAAGAGTATAAAATTTCTCCAAAGGAGTATTCGACCCTATTGATAAATGGGAATCTTTTAAATATGTATACCTTAAAACCTTTAGATTTTGACGAAACAAAAAAATATCCTTTATTCTTGTATCAATACTCAGGTCCGGGATCACAAAGTGTTTCAAATCAGTGGATCGGAGGGAATGATTATTGGCATCAAATGCTAGTACAAGACGGAATAATTGTAGTTTGTGTAGATGGAAGAGGAACGGGATTTAAGGGTAGGGACTTTAAAAAAATAACCCAATTAGAGTTGGGTAAATATGAGGTTGAAGATCAAATAGCCGTTGCAAAAAAACTAGGAAAATTGCCCTATATTGATTCGAGAAGAATCGGAATTTGGGGATGGAGTTATGGAGGTTTTATGTCTTCAAATTGTTTGTTTCAAGCCAGTGATATTTTTTCCATGGCAATTGCTGTCGCTCCGGTGAGCAGTTGGCGTTTTTATGATACCATTTATACGGAAAGATACATGCACACACCGCAAGAAAACCCTTCAGGGTACGATCTTAACTCACCTATTACTTATGCAGATAAATTGGAAGGAGATTTTTTATTAATTCATGGTGCTGCAGACGATAATGTTCATTTACAAAACACCTTACGTCTTTCCGAAGCCTTAATTCAAGCTGACAAAGATTTTGAATGGGCAATTTACCCAGATAAAAACCATAGTATTTATGGTGGAAAAACAAGAAGTCACCTGTATAAAAAAATGACAAAATTTGTGAAAGAATCTTTAGGAGATTCTGAGACAAATCCTAAGAATTTGCGAATAAATTAATACTAGTGTTAAAGATAAAAATATGTCAACAACAACGATTCAACCCAGTCAAAAAGAGTTATTTGGACAACCAATAGGACTCTATGTTTTATTCTTTACAGAAATGTGGGAGCGTTTCTCATATTATGGAATGAGAGCGATTTTAGTTCTCTATTTAGTTGCACAAACCGATCTTGAAAATGCTGGTTTAGGTTGGACTAATGGAGATGCTTTAGCTCTATACGGATGGTACACGATGATGGTTTATGTAATGTCAATTCCTGGAGGGTTTATTGCAGATAAATTTTTAGGTCAAAAAAAATCGGTTCTGGTAGGAGGAATATTTTTACTTTTTGGACATAGTATTTTAGCGGTTGAACAAATGTGGGCCTTTTACACAGGGTTGGTACTGATAGTTTGTGGTGTTGGAATGTTAAAACCGAATATTTCTACTATGGTAGGAGGATTGTACAAAAAAGGAGATATTAGGAGAGACAAGGGATTTACTATTTTTTATATAGGAATTAATGTAGGGGCATTTTTATCCAGTTTAATTGTAGGTTATGTTGGCGAAGTCTATGGTTGGCATTACGGATTTGGTTTGGCTGGAATAGGTATGGGACTCGGAATTTTACAGTATGTGCTGGGTCAAAAGTATTTAACGCACGTAGGAAATTTTTTAGGAGCTTCTCAAAATGAAGAAGAAAAAGCGCTAATGAATAAGCCTTTAACAAAAATTGAAAAAGATAGAGTCATTGTTTTATTGATTTCTTTTTTGTTGGTAATTGTATTTTGGGGAGCATTTGAACAAGCAGGTGGTTTAATGAATATTTACACCATGGAAAAAACCGACAGAATGTTGATGGGTTGGCTAATTCCAGCTTCTTGGTTTCAGTCTTTAAATGCGATGTTTATCATATTTTTAGGAACCTCTGTGGCTTTATTTTGGGCTAAGAGAAAACTCAAAGGAAAAGTATCTACCTCGCTTTATAAAATGATTCTTGGGCTTATCATTATGGGTACAGGATTCTTTTTTATGACCGGTGCAACAGCTCAGTATGAGGCTACAGGATCATCTGCTATGTATTGGTTAGTATTGGCCTACTTATTCCATACCATTGGAGAACTGTGTTTGTCTCCAGTAGCTTTGTCCTTTATAACTAAACTAGCTCCGGTTAAATATGCATCCATTATGATGGGTGTTTATTTTGCGATGACTGGTTTTGGAAGTAAGCTTGCTGGTTTACTAGGAGAGTGGTCTGAGAGTTTAGGAGAATACACAATTTTTACGGGGATTGCCGTTTTTTGTGTTGTATTGGGTAGTTTGGTTCTTTTAGTGAGAAAGAAATTGGAAGTATTAACTCATGGAGTAGAAGATGAAGAAGTTGAAATGCATTAGAATAAAGCTTGAAATCAGTATAAATTAAAAATAAAATACAGCTTCACAAATTAGGTGAGCTTTGATAATTTAATAATTTAAAAAATAGATTAAATGGATTTAACAAAGTATAAATTTGAAGGTTCAGAGATGAATCAAAAGCTATTAATGGGACATCCAAGCGGATTGTTTGTATTATTTTTCACTGAAATGTGGGAACGTTTTTCTTATTATGGAATGCGGGCTTTATTGGTATTGTTTCTAACTTCAGCCCTACTAGATGGAGGCTGG
>SGZC01000041.1 GCA_004213605.1 Flavobacteriales bacterium | reverse complement strand
GTGGATAAAATTTTAGACTTAACAGATACTCGAGTAGTTGGCTTAAAAAATGTCACTATGAACGAACCCTTTTTTGCAGGACATTTTCCAGGAGCACCTGTAATGCCTGGTGTTTTAATAGTTGAGGCGATGGCTCAGGTTGGAGGGATATTAGCATTAAGTAAAGTTCCAGATCCTGAAAATTACCTAACGTACTTTTTAAAAATAAATAACGTAAAATTTAAAAAGCAAGTAAACCCTGGCGATACATTAATATTTGATCTTAGCTTAGACGAACCAATTCGAAGAGGAATTTGTGCCATGACTGGGAAGGCTTATGTAAACGGAGCCCTAGTAACTGAAGCAGAGTTAATGGCTCAAATTGTAAAAACTAAAAACTTATAAATGAATCAACCACTAGCTTACGTTCACCCAGGTGCAAAAATTGCTAAAAATGTCGTAATTGAGCCCTTTACAACCATCCACAATAATGTTAAAATTGGAGAAGGTACTTGGATAGGATCCAATGTAACTATCATGGAAGGTGCCCGAATAGGCAAAAACTGTAACATTTTTCCTGGTTCCGTTATTTCTGCAATTCCACAAGATCTAAAGTTTCAAGATGAAGAAACTACCGTTGAAATTGGAGATGGTACCACATTACGAGAGTACGTAACCATTAACCGGGGAACGGTAGATAGAGGTAAAACCGTGGTAGGAAAAAATTGTTTAATTATGGCTTATTGTCATATAGCACACGATTGTATTGTGGGTGATAATTGTATTTTTTCAAACAACAGCACTCTAGCTGGACATGTAACTGTTGGAAACCATGTGATTTTAGCTGGTATGACAGCGGTACATCAATTTTGTACCATAGGTCAACATGCATTTATTACTGGAGGTTCTTTAGTCCGAAAAGATGTTCCGCCATTTGTTAAAGGAGCAAGGGAACCAATGTCTTACGTGGGTATAAACTCCATTGGATTGCGAAGAAGAGGCTTCAAATCTGAAAAAATTAGAGAAATTCAAAATATATTCAGAATATTGTACCAGAAAAACTTTAACAATACACAAGCAGTCAGGCTTATTGAGGCAGAAATGGAAGCAACTAATGAAAGAGATGAGATATTACAGTTTATAAAAAATTCAAAGCGAGGAATAATGAAAGGTTATTTTTCAAACTAAAAAAAAATTATGGCAAGTACTTCAGACATAAGAAAAGGATTGTGTATTAAATACAATCATGATATTTATAAAATTATTGAGTTTTTACACGTAAAACCAGGAAAAGGTCCAGCTTTTGTGAGAACAAAACTAAAAAGTGTAACGTCAGGAAAAGTAATAGATAATACTTTCTCTGCGGGTCATAAAATAGAAGATATAAGAGTTGAAACACATAAATTTCAATTTTTATACAATGATGGAGATACCTATCATTTTATGAACAATGAAGATTATTCTCAAATTCAACTAGAGAAAGACTCTTTGGATACACCAGAATTGATGAAAGAAGGTGAAACAGTTACTATTCAAATCAATACTGAAGATAGTATGCCACTTTCTGTAGATTTGCCAGCTCATGTAATTTTAGAAGTGACTAGCACGGAACCGGGAGTAAAAGGAAATACGGCTACAAACGCTACGAAACCTGCTATTGTAGAGACAGGTGCAAAAATAAATGTGCCATTGTTTATTAATGAAGGTGATAAAATTAGAATCGATACGGATAAAGGTAATTACCAAGAGCGTATAAAAGATTAAATACTTAAATCATGAAATTTACGGCAGAACAAACCTTATCAAAAATTGCAAATATATTGGATTGTGATTTTATTGGAGATGCTGAATTTCCTGTATTAGGTATGAACGAAATCCATGTCGTAGACCAAGGCGATATTGTTTTTGTGGATCATCCAAAATATTATGATAAAGCGCTCGAGTCGAAAGCAACAACTATTTTAATCAATAAAGAAGTTAACTGCCCCCCTGGAAAAGCATTGTTAATTTCTGAGGATCCATTTAAAGATTTTAACAAATTAACACATCACTTTAATCCTTTTATAGCTGCTACAGCAGTAATTTCTGCTTCTTCAGAAATAGGAGAAAATACGATTATTCAACCCAATGTATTTGTGGGGAATCATGTAAAAATAGGTGAAAATTGCTTAATTCACTCCAATGTATGTCTTTATGATCATACAATCGTGGGGGATAATGTAACTATTCATAGTGGTACCATTTTAGGAGCTGATGCCTTTTACTATAAAAATAGACCAGAAAAGTTTGATAAATTAGTGAGTGGTGGTAATGTAGTTATTCATAATAATGTTGATATTGGTGCTTTATGTACGATAGATAGAGGTGTTTCCGCATCCACTATTATTGGTGAAGGGTCAAAAATTGACAATCAAGTTCATGTCGGTCATGATACCGTTATTGGAAAAAGGTGTTTAATTGCCTCCCAAGTAGGAATTTCTGGTTGTGTTATCATCGAGGATTTTGTGACAATATGGGGACAAGTAGGGATCACTAGTGGTATTACTATAGGTCAAAAAGCAGTTATTTCTGCCCAAAGTGGTGTCAGTAAATCTTTAGAAGGACATAAATCTTATTTTGGAACCCCTGCCGATGATTTTAGAAAAAAATATAAAGAAATTGCTTCTATTAAATTAATTCCAGAAATATTAAAAAAATTAGATAAAATTAAATGAGTAAATCCCCAAAACAACTAGTTAAAGAATTTCATCAAGCAAATATTACTGACGCTGCATTAGATTTTAAGGACTACTTTCATGAAGAGTTAGTTTTAATATGGAACAGTGCAGATGGTTTGTCAATTATGAATTATGACGACCTGGTCGCTTTTTTTCTAGAGATTAGAAGATCCTATGAGGACTTAAGAATTGAAATAAGCCATATTCTAAAGGATGGTAATCACGTTACGATTCGATACAAGTATTATGTTAGAACCATAGAAAATCCTGAAGAAGAATTGGGTATTTCCCATTTTATCGGTATTTGGGAACTAAAAGATGAAAAAATGTATCGGGGTCACCTTATAAGTCAGCCTGTTACAGCTCAAGACGATACTACAGAATCGTATCACAAAGTTAAAGTATAAAAGCCTCAAGAATTTTTACAAATACCCCTATATTTGCGCCTAGAAAAAATCAATTAATATTTCATATAAATGAGTGTTTTAGTAAATAAAGATTCAAAAATTATTGTTCAAGGTTTTACTGGTGGAGAAGGAACTTTTCACGCTGGTCAAATGATAGCGTATGGAACCAATATTGTCGGTGGTGTTACTCCTGGTAAAGGAGGGCAAATCCATCTAGAAAAACCAGTCTTTAATACTGTTTTAGAAGCAGTTGAGAAAGTAGGAGCGGATACCTCTATTATATTTGTACCCCCTGCATTTGCTGCGGATGCAATTATGGAGGCAGCAGAAGCTGGAATAAAAGTAATTATTACAATTACAGAAGGAATACCAGTAGCCGACATGATCAGAGCCTCCGATTATATAAAAAATAAAAATTGCAGACTGATTGGACCTAACTGTCCGGGTGTTATAACTCCGGGGGAAGCTAAGGTAGGTATCATGCCAGGATTTGTATTTAAAAAAGGAAATGTTGGGGTCGTTTCAAAATCTGGCACACTCACTTATGAAGCAGCCGATCAAGTGGTTAAACAAGGATTTGGTATATCAACCGCTATTGGTATTGGAGGTGACCCAATTATTGGAACAACGACAAAAGAAGCGGTAGAGATGTTAATTAAAGACGATGAAACGAACTGTGTAGTAATGATTGGTGAAATTGGAGGTAATTTAGAGGCTGATGCCGCTAAATGGTATAAAGAAAGCGGTAGTAAAAAACCAGTTGTTGGATTTATTGCCGGTGAAACTGCACCTGCAGGAAGAACCATGGGTCATGCCGGAGCCATTGTTGGTGGTAGTGATGATACTGCTCAAGCAAAAAAGAAAATTATGCGAGCACATGGTATTCATGTAGTAGATTCTCCTGCTGAAATTGGAAAAAAGGTAAAAGAAATATTAGGTTAATTTTTATAATTCCGGTTTAGCGACAATACTAAATATTGACACTTATTAAAACAACATTATGATGAATTTATTAGAAGGTAAAACAGCAATCATTACCGGTGGGAGTAGAGGTATAGGAAAAGCTATTGTTGAAGTTTTTGTAAAACAAGGTGCCAATGTTGCTTTTACTTATAGTTCGTCCTCAGAAGCTGCAAAGATTATTGAAAGTGAATTATCAACCTCTAATGTAAAGGTAAAAAGTTATAAGAGTGATGCTTCAAATTTTGAGGAGGCTCAAGAACTTGCGGCAGCAGTTTTAGAGGAGTTTGGTTCTATAGATATTCTTATTAATAATGCTGGTATTACAAAAGACAATCTTTTAATGCGAATGAGTGAAGAAGATTTTGACCGGGTAATTCAAGTAAATTTAAAATCTGTTTTTAACATGACAAAAGCAGTACAGCGAACCATGTTGAAACAACGTAAAGGCTCGATCATCAATATGAGCTCAGTTATAGGTGTCAAAGGAAATGCAGGACAAAGTAATTATGCTGCTTCTAAAGCAGGTATTTTAGGTTTTACAAAATCTATGGCGATTGAACTAGGGTCCAGAAATATTCGAAGCAATGCGATTGCCCCTGGATTTATTGTTACCGAAATGACGGATCAACTTGGCGAAGATACTATCAAACAATATTTTGAAGCGATTCCACTTAAACGCGGTGGTGCTCCTGAGGAAATTGCTAATACCTGTGTTTTTCTAGGAAGCGATATGTCCTCATACATAACTGGACAAGTGTTGAATGTGGATGGAGGTATGTTAACTTAAATCAATAGTCTATTTTTTTTTGTTGGCTCCGTATTAACAGGTAATAAATGACGATACAGACCCTATTATTTATTTTTTTTGCACTTTTAATTTCCGTCGCGTTGGCGACATACCAATACGCCTATAAAACAAAACTCACTATACAAGCCAAATGGGTTTATGGAAGTTTACGGTTTATTACTTTTTTTTCAATATTAATATTACTAATTAACCCTAAATTCAAGACTCATAATTATTTCCTAGTTAAACCCAATCTGCCCATATTAATAGATAACTCCGAATCTATCAATCACTTTAATTATGCAAAAATGGTTACTGAATTTGTAACATCCATAAAAGTAAATAAAGCATTAAATGATAAATTTGATATTCATTATTACACCTTTGGAAACGAATTTAAATTACTAGATTCTTTAACTTTTAATGAAAAAAACACCAATATTTATAATGCGTTGAATTTAACAAATTCGGTTTATAATCATGAAGTAGCTCCAACATTACTGATTACTGACGGTAATCAAACCCTGGGTAGTGATTATAAATATATTGCTTCACAATATCGTAATGCGATCTACCCTATAATTGTAGGGGATTCAATTAGACACTCAGATTTAAAAATAACTTCGGTACTAACCAATCGTTATTCTTTTTTAAACAATCAATTTCCTGTCGAATTAACCGTCGCTTATGAAGGACTTTTGCCAGTAAAAACAAATTTAGAAATTACAAGGGGTCGTACCGTCGTACACCGAAAAAACATAAACTTTTCTGAGGATAATAGCACAAAGATCATCGCATTTACATTACCTTCTGAAGAAGTTGGATTACAAAAATATTCAGTACAAATTGCACCATTAAATAACGAGAAAAATATTCAAAATAATCGGAAAGAATTCGCTATTGAAGTTATTGACGAATCTACAGATATTTTTCTCGTAAGTGATATTAAACATCCAGATATGGGCGTCCTAAAAAAATCAATAGAAACCAATGAACAACGAATAGTAACTGTTTACAAACCAAAGGAAGCTTTAAGAAATATCGAAGATGTTCAATTAATCATCCTCTTTCAACCTAATAATAGTTTTTCCGAATTATTACAAGAGATTAAAATATTAAATAAAAACACGTTTACTTTTACGGGTCTTCAAACCGACTGGAATTTTTTAAATAAAAATCAATCAAATTTTTCAAAAGAAGTTACGAATCAGACAGAGCTCGTAGGTGGTGAATTAAATCCAAATTTCGATTATTTCTTTTTAGAGGATCTCGGTTTTTCAAACTTTAGACCCTTAAAAACACAATTTGGTGATTTAACAATTTTAAATAAAAATGAAGTTATTTTTGACCAATATATTAATGGATATCGTTCAGAATCACCTCTTTTAGCGGTTATTGAATCAAATTTACAACGGGAAGCAATCTGGGATGCTGAAGGGTTGTGGAAATGGCGAGCACAATCATTTTTGGAAACCAAGAATCATAAAAGTTTTGACAATTTTATGGGTGCTTTAATACAATATTTAGTCACTAATAAAAAAAGAAGCAGACTTGAAATTGATTTTAAGAATATTTATTACAATAACAATTCAATAAAAATATCGGCTCAATACTTTGATAAAAATTTTGTTTTTAATCCCAATACCACGATTACTATTGTAGCTATAAACCTTGATACAAAAGAGCAATTTACCAGCTCATTGATATTAAAAAGAAATTATTATGAAGTTGATTTAAGTACTTTAAATGCCGGTGATTATTCATTCAGTGTAACTTTAGAAGAGGACGTTAAATTGACTAGGACTGGATCTTTTACAGTTTTTGATTACAATATTGAACAACAATTTTTAAACGCAGATGTAACAAAACTATCAAAGTTGGCAACTAATACTAGTGGGAACATTTCTTTCTTGTCAGAAGCTGCTCAAATTTTAGAAAACTTAGTTGATGATGAAAGTTTTAAACCTATTCAAAAAAAATCAGAAAAAATTAAACCTTTAATTGAATTCAAATATATATTGATATTATTAATTATATCTTTGTCTTTAGAATGGTTTATTAGAAAATATAACGGATTAACTTAAATTATTATAAAAACATGGAAAAATTACCAAAAATAGGAATACCTGTAATCGTATTGTTCACCTTAGTAATAGTATTGATTTCAAAATCAGCAGTTACGATTGACTCTGGAGAAGCAGGGGTGTTATTTAAAACATTTGGTGACGGTGTAGTCACTGAAGAACCACCAATGGGCGAAGGTTTTCATATTGTTGCTCCTTGGAACAAAGTTTTTGTTTATGAGGTTCGTCAACAGGAATTATTCGAAAAAATGAAAGTGTTATCATCTAACGGATTAGAAATTCAAATAGATGCTTCTGCCTGGTACGAACCTGTTTACAAAGAATTAGGTAATCTACATCAATCGTTAGGTAAAGGTTATCTACAACGTGTAATTCAACCCGCAATACGAAGTGCAGCAAGGAGTGTTATTGGAAGATATACGCCAGATGATTTGTATTCTACCAAACGAGATGCGATTCAAGTAGAAATTTTCGAGGAAACTAAGAAAATTCTTGACAAACAATATGTTCAATTAAATGAAGTATTGGTAAGAGATGTTACTTTGCCTCCGACCATTAAAGATGCTATCGAGCGTAAGCTTAAACAAGAGCAAGAATCTTTAGAATACGAATTTAGGTTGGTAACAGCAGAAAAAGAAGCCGAAAAGGTACGAATTGAAGCGCAAGGTAAAGCTGATGCAAATAGAATATTAAGCGCCTCTTTAACGGACAAAATTCTCCAGGACAAAGGTATTGATGCCACCATCAAGCTTTCGGAATCCCCAAATTCAAAAGTAATAGTAATTGGATCCGGTGATAGTGGAATGCCTTTAATTTTAGGAAATAACTAGAGAAAATGAATTAAAATATTAAAAAAAAAGTCACTTAAAGTGGCTTTTTTAATTTAACCATCCTTTTAGTATCGCGTTTTTACTGTAACTATTTAAAAAAAGACCAATAACCAAAACCATAATTAACAAATAATTGATTTTTGTTAAATTCGAGAATCTTATATTTTTATTCTAATATATTAACTATGGCAACTATTTTAAAATCCAATTTTAACTTCTTAGAAACTCTAAAAAAAAATAACAATAGAGATTGGATGACACTTCATAAGAAAGAATATTTAGCCAACGAAAAGGTTTTGAAAACATTTTATAAATCGATCGAGAGCAAGTTGAATATCGAAGATGAAATTGCTAACGTAAAGGTCTTTCGAATTAATAGAGATGTAAGATTTAGTAAAAACAAAACACCCTATAATGTTCATCGTAGTGTTAGTTTTAGTAGAGCAGGTGCCCATAGAAGAGGCGGTTATTATTTAAGAATAGAACCTGGAAACTCAGCAATGGCAGGAGGTTTTTTTTCGCCCGAGGCTTCTGATTTATTTAGGATTCGCAAAGAATTTGAAGTAGATGCTACTGAAATTAGAGAAATCCTTAATCATAAAAAATTCAAAAAAGCCTTTGGTAGTTTTAACCAATCATATCAGGTAAAAACAGCTCCCAGAAATTTTAGTAAAGACGATAAAAATATAGATCTCATAAAACTAAAGAACTATTTTGTTGGATGTAAATTTACGGACAAAGAGGTGCTCTCAGAAGATTTTGAAAAAAAATTAATGGATCATTATCTATTGTTAAGGCCATTATTTAACTACATGAGTGAGGTGCTAACAACCGATTTAAACGGTGTTTCATTACTTTAATTAACTCGCGAAGTTAAGTTCTAATAATTGGATGTTGCTTTTAAGTCTTTCTTTTACAATTTGCATCATGCGCTTGTTTAAAGCAGATGAATTAGAAACATAATCTTGGTGTTCTGCAAACGTAAATTGACCAATCATAATTCCTTTTAATGAATTTCTAAATTTCATGTCTTTGTGAATGGCATTTTCTATATAATCGATACGCTTTTCGACTGACAAATCATAAAAAACATTTTTATGCTTTTTTATGTAATGCTTAAAGACCTCTACCAATATATCATTTTGAAGTAAGGCTATGGGTCGTATGGTTCTATTTTGAAAAATTTCTTCTTTGGACATTATAGGAGTAACTTTTGCTTTCGAAATAACAGGTCGTATTTTTAACAAAAACTCGTCTCTTGAAATCATAGGTGAATGTTTTTATTAAATTTATAATATATACCTATATCAGGCTCTCGGGATTCGAATAGTTATAAACGTTCTTTTAACAATTGTCTTTATAATAAAGCCTAGCATGGCTAGGCTTTATTGCTTTTTGAATATTATTTTTTTAAGAAATCCTTTTTAGATAATAATTTCGGTAAGTCTAGTTGATTTTTTTCAAGGAATGTATAAAATCGTTTCACTTCTTTATCTTGGATGGACTGGTATTTTATTTTAGCGTCTTCAAATTCTTCATAAATTAGTTCAAAATTATCCTTATTTGCTCCAGACACTTTATCATAAGTTTCTGCGATATTGCTGTATAAATCACCCATTTTTTCTCTGAGTTCAGGTTTAGCAGCAGCTACATAGTTATCACCAGTAGTGATCACTAATTCTTTTAAGAGTTCGTTCAATGCAGTGTACACTTGTGTTGCTTTTTTATTGGCCTTAGGTTGTTCTTCGATAATTTCCTGTGCCTTATCAAGTATAGTATTGATTTCATAGACCATGTACGCTAAATCTTCAACCATATTAAATAATGTTTCTGTTAAGGCTTCCTGTTCCTTTCGTTCTTCTAACGAAGTCATAGAATTTTTATCATACTCCACTTCAATTAGGTGCTCATAGGTTTTTTTTCCCTTGGTCAATATAATTTTATAAGTGCCTGCAGCTACTCTTGGTGAAGTGAAGCCTCCAAAAGATAAGGTTTTGCCCTGAGCCATTTTTGGTACCCTCTTATTAAATCCCCAATTAATCACATTGATCCCTTTAGATTTTCCTGGAGATAGGCTTGAAACTTTATTACCATCCATATCTTGAACTTCCATTTGCATTTTTCCAAACGTATGTCGTTTTTTAAGGTAATAGACAATTCTGGCCGATCTGTTTTTACTCTGACCAACAAATTGAGTTTCAGTTCCAAAACTACCACTAAAACCACTTTCTTCAGTCATGGTAAAAGGCTTGTTTTTAAAAAAATGAACGTCCTTTGCCAATACTTCTTGTGTTAATTCTCTTAGTGGGCTTATATCGTCAATAATAATTACTCCACGTCCATGAGTTCCCATAACTAAATCATTCGTGGCTTTTTGTAAATCGATAAAATGCACTGCAGTCGCAGGCATATTATTTTCAAATCTCGACCAGTTTTTCCCACCATCAATCGTCACAAATAAACCAAACTCTGTTCCAAGAAATAATAAATTCTCACTTACATAATCCTCTTGGATATTTCTTACAAACCCGATGACATCGCTGGAAATAATATTTTCCCATGTGGCTCCATAGTCTGTTGTTTTTAGTGTATACGGTTTTAGATCTCCGGAAGTATGCCCTTCAAAAACTGCATACGCAGTTCCTTTACCATGAACACTAGCTTCGATATGATATACCCAAGTATTCTCAGGGATTCCCTTTAAATTTGAAGTCACATTTATCCAGTTTTTACCTCCATCTTTAGTAACTTGAACATTACCATCGTCTGTACCTACCCATAAAATATTTTCATCAAGCGGCGATTCGGCAATGGTAAAAATAGTGGTGTGATTTTCGGCACCACTATTATCTACTGATAAACCTCCAGACTTCGATTGGTCTTGCTTTGAAGGATCGTTGGTTGTTAGGTCTGGTGAAATTATATCCCAAGATTCGCCCATATCATCTGATTTGTGGACAAATTGACTCCCCATATAAAAACGATCCGGAACGTGACTACTTACAGCCATTGGAGCATTCCAATTAAAACGCAAATCAGGATCTCCTTTTCTTTTCATGGGCTGTACCGTTCGGGTTCTATTTTTATCGATGTCGTATCTCCAAACATTTTCCGCACCTTGCATTTCTGAGTACACAATATTTTTAGTTGGATGCTTCAATACTCTAAAACCGTCACCATAGCCAACGCTATTCCAGTCACGAGCATTGACTCCTCCTGGTGAAGAGGAGGGGCCATACCAAGAACCATTATCTTGCAGACCTCCATACACGTTATAGGGTGTTTCGTTGTCTACGCTGATATGATAAAATTGTGATAATGGTAAATTTTCTACAATTTCAAAAGTAGTACCCCCATTCCATGATCTATACATTCCGCCGTCTGTACCTGAGTATAAAATATCTGAATTATTAATATCAAAAACTACATCGTGAATATCACTATGCATGTTTCCTAAAGATTTAAAAGTTTTACCTCCATCTCTACTAATAGACCCATTTAATCCACCTTTTATAATTACGTCTGAGTTTTTTGGATCAACGGTTATTCTTGAAAAATAAAAAGGGCGAACCGTAAGTCCAAAATCATTGTTTAAATGTTCCCAACTTTCGCCAGCATCTGAAGATTTCCACAAACCGTTGGTGGCTTTCTCACCTGTTTCTAATACAGAATAAAGAATATTGCTATTATTTGGAGCAATTGCGATTGCAATTCTTCCCAGCGCTCCCTTTGGAAAACCATTATGGATTTTATTCCATGTTTTTCCGCTATCCACAGATTTGTATAGAGCACTTGTTTTTCCACCAGAGGTAAAGCCCCATCCCGAACGTCTAAACTCCCACATCGATGCATACAAGGTGGAAGGATTATTAGGATCCATAATCAGATCAGCTGCTCCTGTAGCTAAACCTTTATACAAAATATTTTCCCAAGTCTTTCCTCTGTCACTAGATTTATAAACTCCTCGTTCTTCGCTATCGCTCCAAAGCGCACCTAAAACTCCTACATACATTTCATCGGTATTATTAGGGTTTATTACAATCGATGAAATACGCTCTGACTTTTCAAAACCTATTTTTTTCCAATTACTCCCTCCGTCTTCAGACTTATAGAGTCCATCACCGATAGACACCGAATTACGAGTCCAAATTTCTCCAGTTCCTACCCAAATAACATCATCAGGATTTTTTGGATCTAATTTTACCACACCTATCGATTGTGCGTAGTCATCAAATATCGGGTTAAATGTAGTTCCGCTATCGCTGGATTTCCAAACGCCACCACCTGCAGCTCCCAGATAAATAATTCTTGCGTTGGTAGGATGATTTTCTACATCGATAATACGACCACTCATTAGTGCAGGTCCTATTTGTCGGGCTTCAAGACCTCCAAAGAGTTCTTTTCCTTTTAAGGAAATTTCTTGACCAAAATGGTGGAAAGGTACTAGTGCTGTTAAAACAATTGCATAAAATAATTTTTTCATATTTTTTTGATTAAAAAACCCCAATAGTTGTAAAAAACAATTATTGGGGATATAGATTTAAAAATGTTTTTTATTTATCTCCTTCAGTAGAGGCAGGAGTCGCTGGAAATGCAAACATAGCATCCTTTACCTCTGGATTTAACACTATGTTTTTTATCGTTATGGTTTGTCCTCCCATATTCATTGAAAAAGGAAAATACAGCCCATCTACTTCCTCATAATCACTTAATGTAGTTTTACTCATCTGTCCTTTCATTGGTCCTTGACTAATTTTTGTTTCAGTGACAATGGGTACAAAATTTTCAGTTTCAAAATAGTAATAAGTAACATTTGCTTCCTCTATACCATCAACTAAAAGTGGTTCTTGTGTCAATTTTATTTTAAAGGTATCGGTTCCTTCAATAGTTTCATTACCAATCAATTCTACAGTATAACCTTTGTCTTTGTAGTTAAACAAAGGTGAAGGAAAGTCTTTCATTTGTTTTTTCATATTATCCGTAGTTTCCTGATCGCTTTTCTCTGGTGACATGGTCATAAAGTTGGTTGTCCACATGGTTTCTCCATCAAAAGATACCTGTGTCATTTCTTGGCCTTGTAAATTTATTTTTACCAGTTGTTTTCCATCTTTAGTACTTAATAATTCTACAGGAATCGTCATCCCTTGTGCATCTGCTTCAGCTTCCATTTTGGTCCCTTCTAGTTTTTCCCAATTTTCAGAACCTCCGGTATTTTCAAAGTAATTGTTTATAATTTCATCGGCAGTTTGGGCATTTAAAGGAGATACAGCGACAATTGTAATAGCGATAATGAGTGTTTTGAATAATTTCATAGTGTTTTTATTTTGTATTGTTTTGGACGCTAAATTTAATAGTTTGTTACACATTAAAAGAATAAATTTTTATTTTTTTTCAAAATCTACAAATCAAAAAATGACAGAAAATAAGATGCTATAAATACCTACAAATATTTTCGATCGACATAAAAGGGACCCAAAGGGATGATGGAGCATAAAATTACCACTCCCAAAACTTGATTACTCCAATTTAATGTATTTT
>SGZC01000040.1 GCA_004213605.1 Flavobacteriales bacterium | reverse complement strand
ATTTCTAGCAAAAAGTTCAACTTCTTTAGTAAGGGTTTCCATATCCGTTGTTATTTTTTGTGGTCCAAGGGTCGATTCTTCTAATAAGCTAACATCATCATATATTTTTTTAATTCTCTTATAGATAAAATTCTCAACTCTATATTGAATAATAAAAAACGAAATAAAAAAAATAACAGTGAATTCCAGAATCCAAAACCATAAATAAAATGATTCATTGATTAAGAGATAAATACCATTGAAGAGGGATAAGATAACAGCTAAAGATATGGAAGTTATGGATGAAATTTTGTATTTTTGACTAAAGAATCTATTCATTTAATTTAAACTTGTATCCAACACCTTTAACGGTTTTAATACAATCTTCCCCTATTTTTTCTCTTAATTTTCTGACATGAACGTCAATAGTTCTTCCGCCAACAATAACATCATTGCCCCATACTTGATTTAAAATATCCCTTCTTTTAAAAACCTTGTTTGGTTTAGATGCTAATAATGCCAATAATTCAAATTCTTTCCGTGGTAAATTTATGACAACACCTTCTTTTGTCACCTTATATTCTTCTCTATTAATGGTTAAATTATCAAGAGTAATTTCATCGCTTTCATTTTTTGTTATATTAGACCTTCTCAACAAAGCCTTTACTTTACTTACTAAGAGTTTGGGTTTTATGGGTTTTGTAATATAATCGTCTGCACCAGCATTGAATCCAGCAAATTGAGAATAATCCTCTCCTCTAGCAGTAAAAAAAGTAATAATAGTCTCCGTAAATTTTGGGTTGTTTCGTAATATTTCACAAGTTTCAATACCATCCATGAAAGGCATCATTACATCTAAAATAATTAAATGTGGTTGGTGTTTTTCAGCTTGAAGAATTGCTTCTTTACCATTATTTGCAGTAAACACTTGGTATCCTGCATTCTTTAAATTGTAGCCTACTATTTCTATGATGTCTGGTTCATCATCCACTAACAATATTTTAGTGTCTTTTTTATTCATTTTATATATATATTTAAGTTATAAATATACTCAATTAAGGAATCAATTTTAAAGGTACTTTAATTGTTAACAATTAAGTAACATTTTAGTTTTCAAAAACCTACTAAATTTAGTAAATTTGATGATTAATCAATAAAATAAGTTTTATGAAAAAAATTACATTTATTGCGGCAATCTTTTTGAGTGCCCTTTCTTATGCACAGATAGCAGGAACCAGCTTTGAAGAACCAGGAGTATTTACTATTCAATATGTAGATACTGGAGATGCGACTACTGCACACGACTTAGCTAGTAATGCGGACGAACCTTTCGTTAATTATACTTCAACAGGTGGAGAGATGGGTTTTAGTGCCCGATATGAACCTTATGACGAACCTGGTGATGGCTTAACAGATGGTGATTGGGTAGGAGTTACTTCTTTTGCTGGAGATGTTGGTGCATTTTCTGACGGAGTTCAAGGATATGGTATAGGGGATCCTGATGGGAACTTTATTTTAGAATTTGATGTAGTAGAAATTTCTAATTCTCCGGATGCCGTACTTACCATGGATTATTATGTGAATGAAACTGGTTATGAAGGAGACGGAACAGAAAACGCTTCTGGCTCTGACAGGATGAGAATTTATTTAAAAGATTTAACAAACGACACTGAAACAGATATATTAAATACTGAAGGATCAGATATCAACGATCTTGGAATAGAGGGATCTTGGATTTCTGCGTCGGTAGACTTGCCAAACAACGCTTCTGTTCAATTGGTTGTTGAGGTTAGAACTAATTCTGGAACTGAGACATTGTATCTGGATAATATTTCAATTGATGGCAGCTTAAACGTTGGCAATAACACTGAAGATATTTTTTCTGTATATCCTAACCCTGTAACCAATGGATATGTGAATATTTCTTCCCCTTCAAATGGAGAAAAAAATATTGCTGTATATAATATTCTTGGCAAGCAAATAATGAATACAACGATTACTTCTGACAGATTAAATGTATCACAACTAAACTCTGGTGTTTACATGCTAAATATATCTGAAAATGGGATTTCATCTACTAAAAACTTAGTAATCAAGTAAGAAACTTCAACACTATAATTTAAAGCTTCTATGTATATAGAAGCTTTTTTATTTTATATATTTTTACCAAGTGAATCTAGCAAACAAAATTTTTAATATTTCAGCTGAGAAAGACTTTGAAAATCTAGCTTTAGAAATATTTCAATACCAATACAAAGAGGTGAAAGTTTATCAACAATTCTGTAATTTATTAAAGATAAATCCAACTAATGTTAAATCTTTAAATAAAATTCCATTTTTGCCCATTCAGTTTTTTAAAAGCCATCAAATCATAGTAGACAATAAGAAACATAAAGTTGTTTTTTCAAGTAGCGGAACGACTGGAAGTATATTAAGTAAGCATTATGTTCATGACTTACAATTATATAAAACGGGTTTTACCAAAACCTTTAATAGTTTTATGAAATCCTCAAAAGAGTTAACTATTTTAGCTTTATTACCCAATTATTTTGAACGCGAAGGATCCTCATTAGTTTTTATGGTCAATGAGCTTATAAAACAAAGTAATAACAAAAACAGTGGATTTTACCTGAATGATTTGCCTTCTTTAATCCAAAAATTAGAATATTTAGAAAATAATAATCAAAAAACGTTACTAATTGGAGTGTCTTATGCCTTGTTGGATCTTATTGAAATAAAAAAATTTAAATTAAAAAATACCATTATAATGGAAACAGGTGGTATGAAAGGGAGAAGAAAAGAGATGATCAAAAAAGAATTACATAAAACTCTTAAAGATGGATTTGGAGTTTCATCTATCTACAGTGAATATGGCATGACCGAACTTTTATCACAAGCTTATTCTTGTGGAGATGGACTTTTTAATTGTCCTCCATGGATGAGTGTGATCACAAGGGATACCAAGGAAGCTCAGTCATTAATTTTAAATAAAACAGGAGGGATTAATATTATTGATTTAGCAAATATTTATTCTTGTTCGTTTATTGCAACACAAGATTTAGGAAAAGTTAATGAAGATGGTAGTTTTGAAATCATGGGTAGATTCGATGATAGTGATATTCGTGGTTGTAATTTAATGATTTAATAATTCATTAATTTTAAAAGTTAAAAAATAGAAATTTGGGAAGTAAAAATAAATTAAAACGGTTTAAAGAAAACGAAACGTTTTCGAATGTTATCCAACCAACAAGACAAGAAATTTTTGACGATACTTTAAAACTCAAAGGTAATTGGAGCAATTCTTTTTTTAAAAATGAGCAACCTATAGTTTTGGAATTAGGTTGTGGAAAAGGCGAATACTCCGTTAATTTAGCCAAGATGTTTCCTGAAAAAAACTTTTTAGGAATCGATATAAAGGGTGCTCGTTTTTGGAGAGGCGCCAAAACCTCGCTAGAGGAAGAGATTGGTAATGTTGGGTTTTTAAGAACCCAAATAGAATTGGTAGATTTAATATTTGATGAAAATGAAATAGACGAAATATGGATTACTTTTCCCGACCCTCAAATCAAATATAAACGTACAAAGCATCGTATGACGAATCCTGAATTTTTGAAAAAGTATAAAAAAATACTTAAACCAAAAGGGGTGGTTCATTTAAAAACGGATAGCGAATATATGCATGGATATACGCTGGGTTTATTAGAAGGATTGGGCTTAAAGATTGAGTACGCTCATCATGATATATATGGAACAACAAACGCTCCTGAAGAAGTAACTGGAATCCAAACCTATTATGAAGGCCAATATTTAGCCAAACAAAAAAAAATAACGTACCTCCGATTTAATTTTCCCTAAATTGAAAAACAGTATCTTACCTTCTTAAATTTTTTATATGGCCATTGTTTACTATTTGTTTTTTGGAATTTTTGGTACCATAATAGCTACTTTTATTCCAGGTTTATTAAATATGTATTCGGCAAAAATAAGCAGAACACAAGGGAAAAAGAGGGCTTTTCTTTTTGCAACAGGAGTCTCCATCGCTATAGGTGTTTTAACAACAATAGCGCTCGTTTTTGCTCGTTTTCTAGACAAAAATCCAGAAGTAATTAGCATTCTTCAAAAAGTAGCTCTCGGGATATTTATAAGCATTACCATCTATTTCTTTTTTATTGCAAAAGATGTAAGAAAAACACCGATTAATGAGGTTGCTTACTCAAAAAGTAATCTTTTTTTTAAAGGATTTATTTTAAGTATTATCAATTTATTACCAATTCCTTATTGGGTATATATTAGTATTACGTTTACTTCTTTTGATTGGTTTTCTTTTACCCAATTAAGCGTTATTTCCACCGTTATAGGCTCTGTAATAGGCGCGTTTTTTGTAATGTCGATTTATATTTGGTTTTTTAGACCTAAAAAAAATCAACGAAATATAAATTTAAATATGAATTATTTAATTGGTGCAGCTACGGCTATTATTTCTGTTTTAACACTCCTAAAGATTATTAGAACAATGCAATGGTAAAAGAAATTGGTTTTTTTGAAAAAGTACACCGCGTAGCAGAACAAATTCCGTGCGGGAGAGTCACTTCCTATGGTGCAATTGCAAAGTATTTGGGGACTCCAAAAAGTGCTAGAATGGTTGGCTGGGCGATGAATGCTTCTCATCTTAATCCGAAAGTTCCCGCTCATAGAGTGGTAAATAGAATAGGAATGTTAAGCGGTAAGCATCATTTTCAAGGAACTAATTTAATGCAGCAATTATTAGAAAGCGAGGGTATAAATGTGGTGGATTATCAAGTTCAAAATTTTGAATCACTTTTTTGGGATCCCTCTAAAGATCTTACGCCATAGGTTTTTGTTTTTTTAAGGAATATAAACCTCAATTACTTGTATATTTGCACTTTAAATTAAATTTATATAAGTAGTTACATACCATAGTTTCAACAACATGTTTAAAGAAAATTAATTTAATGAAGTTTAAGAAAGAACAAATTTTAAAAGCTTTAGAAACCATTACAGTAGCTGGTGAGGGAAAGAATATGGTGGAGAGTGAAGCGGTAAAAAATGTAATGACATTTGCAGATGAAATTATTGTGGATATTGTTTTATCAACCCCAGCAATGCATATTAAAAAAAGAGCTGAAGCCGATATCATTAAAACGATAAAAGAAAAAGTCTCAGCAGAGGCTAAAGTCTCTGTAAATATTAAAGTAGCTGCAACAGTTCAATCTGCAAATCCAAATCTAATTAAGGGTAAAAATATTCCTGGGATCAAAAATATAGTGGCTGTTGCATCTGGAAAAGGAGGCGTAGGGAAATCTACCATAACCGCAAATTTAGCGGTGAGTTTATCGAAACAAGGATATAAAGTTGGGATATTAGATGCCGATATTTATGGTCCTTCCATTCCTATCATGTTTGATGTGGTTAAAGAGCGTCCATTGTCAACTTCGGTTGATGGTAGGAGTAAAATGAAGCCTGTCGAAAACTATGGTGTAAAGGTTTTGTCCATCGGGTTTTTTACAACCCCAGAGCAAGCAGTGATTTGGAGAGGTCCAATGGCTTCAAAAGCATTGAATCAACTTATATTTGATGCCTCATGGGGAGACTTAGACTATATGCTAATTGATTTACCCCCAGGAACAGGTGATATTCACCTAAGTATCATGCAATCGATGCCAATCACCGGAGCTGTTGTAGTAAGTACCCCACAACCTGTTGCCCTCGCCGATGCCCGAAGAGGTATAGCGATGTTTCAACAAAAAAACATACAAGTTCCAGTTCTTGGTGTTATCGAGAATATGGCTTATTTTACACCTGAAGAATTACCAGATAATAAATATTATATCTTTGGTAAACAAGGTGCACAAAACTTATCAGAGGATTTAAATGTTGTATTTTTAGGAGAAATTCCACTAGTACAAAGTATACGTGAAGCCGGAGATTCAGGAAGGCCAGCGGCATTGCAAGAAGAAACCCCTTTAGCGAGGGCTTTTGAAAAAATCACAAAAAAAGTAATTGAAGAACTCAATAGTAGAAATGAAATTTTACCTCCAACAGAAGTTATTCAGATGACCAATTCGGTTGGATGCTCAACTTCAAAAAACTAGATTATGACAAGTGAATTAAAAAGTAATATTGAGAAGGCACTTGATGAAATTCGTCCATTTTTACAAAATGATGGAGGAGATATATCTTTAATCTCTATTGAAGATGAAAAAATTGTTAAGGTTCAATTAGAGGGAGCCTGTGTGGGATGTTCTGTTAATCAAATGACCCTGAAGAGCGGTGTTGAAATGACGATTAAAAAATATGCTCCTCAAATCGAAAAAGTAGTTAATGTGAACTAAATAGCCGATTTATAATCACTTATTTAAGCTATATTATAATACTATATCATGCAGTTATTTTTGTTAAAGTACCTCGTCTATAATTTCTTGAACTACTTCTGGATTTAATAAGGTTGAAGTATCACCTAGCTGATCCGTTTCGTTGCAGGCTATTTTTCTTAAAATACGTCTCATTATTTTACCTGAACGCGTTTTAGGTAGCCCTGAAGTAAACTGAATCTTTTGTAGTTTTGCAATAGGACCAATATGTTCCGTAATTAATTGATTGATTTCCTTTCTTAAATTTTCCTGTTTACGGTCTTTTCCGGTCTCTTTTAAAATAACATAACCATACAAAGCATTGCCTTTAATATCGTCTGGAAATCCTACAATCGCTGATTCTGCTACTGCAGGATGTTCGTTAATGGCATCTTCAATTGGAGCGGTACCTAAATTATGACCTGAAACAATAATGACATCATCAACTCTTCCCGTAATTCTATAGTAACCCACGGCGTCTCTTAGAGCACCATCTCCTGTAAAGTAGTAGTTTTTGTAAGTAGAAAAATAAGTTTCCTTATAACGTTGGTGGTTACCCCATATCGTTCTTGCCATCGAGGGCCATGGATATTTAACACACAATCGACCATCTACTTGATTGTTTTTTATTTCCATTCCATTTTCATCCATCAAACAAGGTTGTATGCCGGGTAATGGTAAACTTGCAAAAGTTGGAATGGTAGGAGTTACATAAGGGATAGGTGAAATTAATATACCCCCTGTTTCAGTTTGCCACCAAGTATCAACGATAGGGCTTTTCTTTTTACCAATATTATCATTGTACCAATGCCACGCTTCTTCATTAATTGGTTCTCCAACGGTTCCCAAAACTTTCAATGACGATAAATTATATAGGTTTACATAGTCTAATTTTTCTTTTGCCAACGCCCTAATAGCTGTTGGTGCAGTATAAAATTGTGTCACTTCATGCTTTTCGACTATTTCCCAAAAACGGCCGTAATCAGGATAGCTAGGCACTCCTTCAAACATAACAGTTGTTGCTCCGTTCGCTAAGGGTCCATAGATAATATAACTATGACCAGTTATCCATCCAATGTCAGCGGTACACCAATAAATATCTTCTTCTTTGTAGTTAAATACATTTTTAAAAGTGTAGGCAGTGTATACCATATAACCTGCTGTTGTATGAACCATTCCTTTTGGTTTTCCCGTTGATCCTGAGGTGTACAAAATAAATAAAGGATCTTCTGCACTCATAATTTCGGGTTCATAAGTAACGGATGCTTTATTTAAAAGGGGTTGAAGCCAACTATCACGACCTTTTAACATGCTTATATCAGAATTAATTCTTTTTACCAATAGTACAGAATTTACGCCTGGGCATTTGGTCAACGCTTCATCAACAATACCTTTTAAATCTATGGTTTTATTTCCTCTGTAGGATCCATCACTGGTTAGTACCATTTTACAACCTGAGTCATTTATTCTTGTTGACAAAGCTGTTGCGGAAAAGCCAGCAAAAACAACGGAATGAATAGCTCCTATTCGCGCACAAGCAAGTAAGGATATTGCTAATTCTGGAATCATTGGTAAATAAATACAAACTCGATCTCCTTTTTTAATTCCCTTATTTGTTAATACGTTAGCCAACCTATTTACTCGCTCATGCAATTGCTTATAGGTAATGTGTAAAGCGTCTTCGTCGGGATTGTTCGGTTCAAATATAATCGCCGTTTTATTTCCTCTAGTTCGAAGATGTCGATCAATACAATTTTCAGTAATATTTAGTTTTGCTCCTTCAAACCACCTTACTTCTGGCTTTTTAAAATCCCAATCCAATACCTTATTCCACTTCTGATACCAACTAAAATGCTCTTCTGCGATTTCTTCCCAGAATAATTCAGGCTCTCGTATAGATTTTCGATACACTCTAAAATACTCTTCTAAATTTTTGATGTGATAACTACTCATAGATTTTTTAATAAAAAATAACGTGTATCAATTTACAAACTTTTTTTTCAACTTAAAATAAAAAGTCCCTTCAAAACTAGTTTGAAAGGACTTTAATTACTTCTAAATTTTCAATATCTTATTTAAAGGCATTTAGCCCAGTAACATCCATTCCGGTTATTAATAAGTGGATATCATGAGTGCCTTCATAGGTGATAACACTTTCTAAATTCATGGAATGACGCATTATGGAGTATTCACCTGTGATTCCCATGCCACCTAACATTTGTCTGGCTTCTCTAGCAATATTAATGGCCATATCAACATTATTTCGTTTTGCCATAGAGATTTGAGCCGTAGTTGCTTTACCCTCGTTTTTCAAAACACCCAATCGCCAAGTTAGTAATTGCGCTTTTGTAATTTCAGTAATCATCTCAGCTAATTTCTTTTGCTGTAGTTGAAATTGACCTATTGGTTTTCCAAACTGAATTCTTTCTTTACTATATCTAAGGGCTGTATCATAACAATCCATAGCAGCTCCAATAGCTCCCCACGCAATTCCATATCGAGCAGAGTCTAAACAACCAAGTGGAGCACCTAAACCAGACTTATTAGGTAAAAGATTTTCTTTAGGAACCTTAACGTTGTCAAATATTAACTCTCCAGTTGCTGATGCACGAAGGGACCATTTATTGTGAGTTTCTGGAGTAGAAAAGCCTTCCATTCCTCGCTCTAAAATTAACCCATGTATTCTTCCCTCTTCATTTTTTGCCCAAACAACAGCGATATCTGCAAAAGGTGAGTTACTGATCCACATTTTTGCTCCATTTAGCAAATAATGATCCCCCATATCTTTGTAGTTCGTTACCATACCTCCTGGATTTGAGCCAAAGTCGGGTTCTGTTAATCCAAAACAGCCAACAAATTCACCCGAGGCTAATTTTGGTAAGTATTTTGTTCGTTGTTCCTCATTACCGTATTTCCAGATAGGGAACATCACTAAAGAAGATTGAACACTTGCGGTACTTCTAACTCCACTGTCGCCACGCTCAATTTCTTGCATGATTAACCCGTATGATATTTGGTCTAGACCGGCACCTCCGTATTCCATTGGTATGTAAGGTCCAAATGCGCCAATTTCTGCTAATCCTTTTAAAATTTGATTTGGAAATTCAGCTTTCTGAGCGTATTCTTCAATTATAGGGGATACATCACGTTTTACCCAGTCTCTCGCAGCATCACGAATCAGCTTGTGTTCGTCGGTAAGTAAATCGTCTAATTGATAATAATCAGGAGCTTCAAATAAATCAGGTTTCATAGTCTTTTTATTTAATTTTTCAAAAGTAATTAATGCTCCTCAATTTTACACTTATTCTTACGAAAAATTATATAATATTTAAGAATTAATTATTTAGATAGCTGGCGATTAATCGATGAAAATGATGAACTCCCTTTTCTCTTTTAGGGGAAAATCTTCCCGCTTTGTAAAATGAAGAATTGACTCCCTTTTGGACGTTTTCAACTATAAATTCATCTTCTCGTTCGACTTTTTCTAGATCATTTCCAGCGCCTTTATTCATTTTTTTTGGATCCCACACATAGGATAAAAAAGAAACTTTAGTTCGGTTAATGTCATGAGGCTTCACAATATTTAATGAAAGTCCCCAAGGATAAAAATTAAACATCATATTTGGGAATACCCAATAATAATAGGCTGCTACATTTCTTCCATGGTCTGGATGATCTTTCGGAAAATCAAAAACTTCGGTTGCATCGTCGGTATAACCAATTTGAAGATTGCAATGCTCATAGATTTCTGTTTTATAACTGCCATAATCAAGAACCTTATTCAGTCCTTCATGAACAAAAGGAACATGGAATCCTTCTAAATAGTTATCGCAATACAAAGCCCAATGCGCATGAACTAAAAAATCTTTACTACTTGAAGAGTCTAAATAAAATTCCTCAAAAGGTAAAAAACCAATCCGTTCTTTCATTTTAGTAATCACTTTCGAGAATTGAAATTCTGGATTTAAGCCTGCAAATAAAAGAGGGCCCCATTTTTCAAGAGGAAATTGATGCAGGTGATCACAGGCCCTAGGAAAATTTTCTGCTTCTTCAAATTCTGGCATGTATTCAAATTCTCCGTTTAAATTAAACCTTCTTCCATGATACATACAGGTTAATTTTTTTACTTTTCCAGGTTGTAATGCAACTAAATTCCCTCGATGGGTGCAAACATTAGTAAAGCAATTAATTTCATCATTTTGATTTCTGACAATCAGAATTGGCTCTGTTAAATAGTGCTCTAAAAGAACTAATGGGTATACTGATTGGGGCAATGCAACTAAGTTTTCGTCTCCAATATAGTGCCAGGATTTTAAAAATATTTTTTCTTTTATCTCTTTAAAAATCTGCTCATCTTTATAAAAAGAAGCGGGAAGTGTTTCTGCTTTTTTAATATTAGAATCGATATAGAATTTATTGCCCATTGCTTAATTGGATTATTGTATATTCACGAATTGACTTTAAATGTAAACAATTATTTTATAATTCATTAACGGTATATGAAATCTAAAACTCAGAAAATAGGTTTATTAACTGCCACTTCACTCGTAGTGGGTAATATGATTGGAGTTGGTATTTTTGTATTACCTGCTGTTTTATCGAATTACGGATCAGTGAGTTTATTAGGTTGGTTGTTTACCGCTACGGGAGCTTTAATTTTAGCTAAAATATTTAGTAATTTTAGTAAGATAATAGTTAGTAAAAGTGGTGGTCCTTATGTGTATTCCAAAGCAGGATTTGGAGATTTTTTAGGATTTTTAGTCGCTTGGGGCTATTGGATTGCTTGTTGGGTCAGTAATGGTGCAATTGCAATAGCGATCATAGGAGCTGCTAGTTTTTTTATACCTGAATTAGCTACCAACTCTACTTTATCAGTATCATTAGGTTTGGCTTTAATTTGGTTTTTTACTTGGATTAATTCAAGAGGTATAAAAGAATCAGGAAAGGTTCAATTATTCACAACTATTATAAAAATAGTACCTTTATTATTTATTATTTTATTTGGATTATTTTTTTTCAAAATTGACAACTTTCCTTCTTTTAATTTAACCGGAGAAAGCAATTTTTCATCCCTATCAGCTGTAGCCTCTCTCACACTATATGCTTTTTTGGGTATAGAGTGTGCTACAATCCCGGCTGCAGATATTAACCATCCTGAAAAAACAATACCTAGAGCAACTATGTTAGGTACCATAATAACTACTACATTATATATTTTGGCAACGATTATTTTATTTGGGATGTTACCCTTAGAAATTCTTCAAGAATCTTCTGCACCTTTTGCGGAGGCAGCGAAAATAATGGGGGGAGATTTTGGAGGCTATTTTGTAGCTATAGGCGTCATTGTCTCGGGAATAGGGGTGTTAAACGGATGGATATTAATTACAGGACAAATATCAATGGCTACGGCAAAAGACGAATTGTTCCCAGATTTTTTTAAGAAAAAAAATAAAAAAGGAGCTCCAGTAAACGGATTTGTGATCGGTGGTATATTATCTTCTGTTGTAATGTCCTTAAATTATACAGAAGCATTGGTCGAGCAGTTTCAATTTATTGTGCAGTTAACCGTAATAGCTACGTTACTACCTTATTTATTTACTGCGGCGTCTTATTTACTTATTATAATTGAAAAAAAGATTGAAACAAAAAGTTGGTTCAAATCGTTGGTGTTAGCATCATTGGGGTTTTTGTATTCATTGTGGGCTATTTATGGTTCTGGATCCGAGACGGTATATTACGGGTTTTTATTATTATTAATGGGAATACCCGTGTATATTTATATGAAATGGATAACAAAAAAGAAAAATAAATGAAAACCACTTATCATTCAGAATATTTAAAGTTAAACACTGTTTTTATTAAACCTGCAAACAATGCATTTGTCTCTGAACACCTTCTTAAAGAGCAATGGAGAGCTCATAATTTTTTAGATCAGCCAAATTATAAAAAAGCACTAACAGAGTATGATTTATTCAAAAATGCACTCCAAAAAAATGGAGCCACTCTTTATGATTTTCCGTTTAATAAAAATGTTTCCATTGACTCAATCTATTGCCGAGATGCTTCTATTGCAACCGATTTTGGAATGATTATATGTAATATGGGTAAAGAGGCTCGAATAAACGAACCAGGAGCTCAACTAGAGATATTTAAAAAAAATGCGATTCCTATTTTAGGGATTATTGAATCGCCAGGAACTTTGGAGGGAGGTGATGTTGCCTGGTTAGATGATAAGACATTAGCTGTTGGACATACATATCGAACTAATGAAAATGGAATTCAACAATTAAAAAGGTTGTTAGAGCCCAAAGGAATCGAGGTTGTTGTAGCTAATTTACCTCATTATAAAGGAACCTCAGATGTATTCCATTTAATGTCAATTTTAAGTCCAGTAGCTAGAGATTTAGCAGTGGTTTATTCATCATTAATGCCCATAAAATTCAGAAATGAACTCATAAAAAGAAAGATTAAATTAATCGAAGTTCCTGACGAAGAGTTCGAATCAATGGGCTGTAATGTTTTAGCAATTGCTCCCAAAGAATGTTTGATGGTGGATGGTAATCCAAAGACTCAAAAAGCTTTAATTAATGCTGGTTGTAATGTAACGATCTATAAAGGAAATAATATCAGTGTTTTGGGTGGTGGAGGCCCCACTTGCCTTACTAGACCAATGCTTAGAGAATCATAATTACATATTTAAGTAAAAATCTTTGACTAAATTTTTATACTTTTCTGTATAATTATGTCGGGAGTTTTCAAGGATTAGTTCTTCGATATTAACTTTGGATTTAACAAATGAAAATTCAATTAAACTTCTTTTAATTTCTGAATTAATATTTCCTTTTACTCGGCAGATTTTATTAGGAAACAGATGATGCTCTGATGCGATTGATAAAAAATTAGTTTCTTCTTTAAAAGGAATGATTAATGTAAAAATTCCATGCGAAGAAAGTAATTTAGAAACAGCTTTGGTCAGATCTTTAAAAGACAGACTATCTGTAAATCGAGCTTTATTTCTCGCTTTATTTTCAGATTTAAATTGGTCAGTATAAAATGGAGGATTAGAAAAAATTAAATCATACTTGTCATCTATCTCTTCTGCAAATTGTTGTACGGATGTGTGATAACAAAACAATCGATCTCCCCAATCAGAAGCTTCAAAATTATCTACACATTCTTCGTAGGCATTTTCGTCTAATTCGACAGCATCGATAGTTTCTGA
>SGZC01000004.1 GCA_004213605.1 Flavobacteriales bacterium | reverse complement strand
CGAAAATTATATTTTTTTAGCCGAGGTAAATAGAGATCAAAATCATATGTGGTTCAATATGTATGATACTAATACTGGAAAGAAAATAAAAACTCTTTTTGAAGAAAAAAACGATAAATGGGTTGAACCAGAACATGCTGCAGTTTTTTTACCAAATAGCAATTCTGAATTTTTATGGTTAAGTGAGCGTGATGGATTTATGAATCTTTACAAATATGATATTAATAGTTCTAATGTAAGTCAGTTAACCGATTTTAGTTGGGTCATTAAAGCTATTGTTGGATTCGATGAAGAAGGTAAGACTGTTATCATTTTGGGAACTGGAAATGATGCTAGAGAAACAAGAGCCTATAAAATAAATTTAAAAAATGGCAAATTTGAATTACTAACTAAGGAACCCGGCAGTCATTCTATTCAAATAAGTTCGGATGGAAAATATATTCTGGATAGTTACTCTAGCATGGAAGAACCTGGAGTTGTAAAAAGAAAATCGATTAAAACCGGTAAGGAAGCAACTATTTATACTTCCAAAAATCCCATTGAGGAATACCAATTGGGAACTACCGAATTTTTGACTCTTAAATCAGAGGATGGGACTAATTTATATGGCAGAATTATTAAACCTGCAAATTTTGATGAAAATAAAAAATATCCTGTATTGATTTATGTCTATGGTGGTCCTCACGCACAAATGGTGACCAATTCTTGGCTTGGAGGCTCTAATCTTTGGATGCAGTGGATGGCAGCAGAACAAAACTATGTGGTATTTACATTAGATAATCGGGGATCAGCTTATAGAGGGTTTGCCTTTGAAAGTGTAATTCATCGACAAGTTGGAAAAGCAGAAATGGAAGACCAATTAATTGGAGTTAACTATTTGAAGTCGTTGCCATTTGTTGACGAAAACAGACTGACTGTTCATGGTTGGAGTTATGGAGGATTCATGACCAATTCACTGATGTTGCGATATCCTGGTGTATTTACAACAGCCGTTGCTGGTGGACCCGTAACTGATTGGAAATACTATGAGATTATGTATGGTGAACGCTATATGGATCGTTGGCAAGATAATGAAGAAGGGTTTGAAAAATCTAAAGTCCATAATTATGTAAAAAATCTTGATGGTAAATTATTAGAAATTACCGGGAGTGTTGACCCCGTCGTGGTGCCTCAACATTCTATGAGCTTGCTACAAGAATTTGTGAAAAATAAGATTCAAGTTGATTTTTTCAGTTACCCAATGCACCCTCATAATGTGAGAGGTGTTGACCGAGTTCATTTGATGAAAAAAGTATTGAATTATATAATTATCAACAATCAATAGCTATCGCTTTTTCTAAATCTCTTCTTTTTCAACTTTTAATAAAAAAAGACCGTTTAAAAATAACTCCCCATATCTTTTATCCGCAAACTATTTTGGGTTAAAAAGACGTTATTTAAACGGTCTTATATAATTGATAAATAGCTTATTTATTCCCCAACATCAAAATTTCGTTGCAAACTACTTCAGTGGTATAGCGTTTTACACCTTCTTTATCATCCCAAGAACGAGTAGTTAATTTACCTTCAATAGCCACTTCTTTTCCTTTAGTAACATAACTTTCAATAATGTCTGCTTTTTTTCCCCAGGCAACCACATTATGCCATTGAGTGTCTACTACTTTTTCACCTTGAGTGTTTTTATAAGACTCGTTAGTAGCTATACTAAATTTTGCTAATTTAGTTCCAGAATCCAAATTGATAATTTCTGGGTCATTTCCTAGGTTTCCGATTAACTGTACTTTGTTTCTTAACGTATTCATAAGATAAGGTTTTAATTAAATTGAATGTCATTAGTTCGATTCAACAGGGCAAAAATACTACTCGATCAAAATATTAGTTGGTAGTTACCTACTTACTTTCGTTTATAGTTATTTACAAGCGTTTGTATCCATTTGTATTCTTTTATAAAAACTCAAACTTTAGATTCTTGTGGGTTTTAAATATATTGTAAGTCGTTTATCTCTTAAAATTGATAGCTAACAGCTGCAATAAAATTAATTCCTGCTGCAGTTATTCCAGAAGAGTAGGTGCGATATCTTTGATTGGTAATATTTTCTATTGTAGCGTTTACCTCTAATGCTTTTGTAAATTGATAGTGAGCTCCAAAGTTTAGGGTGTACCAAGAAGGGGAATATGGATTTCCGCTTTCATCCAAAGCGTATAAAAAAGCTTTACTCTGTTCTTCAGGAGCGAGATCTTCATAGTCAAATTGTCCATTGTAAATAGAGTACACATCTAACTTAAATTTATGGCGCTTCCATATAAAATGAAAATTCCCAAATTGAGGAGCAACGTGTCTAACAGCAACTTTACTTTCATTTTCTTCTATTTGATGACCTCCAGTATAATTATACTGAGAGGTGAACTGAATATCCTCGGTGAAATTTACTTCAATGCCTGCCTCAAAACCGTAAACCTGTGCTTCTCCACCATTTTGTATGGCCTGAATATTGCTTAATTCTCCTTGATAAAAAATCTCTGTTTGGCCGTTTATGTTATAGTCTCTTCTTACTAAGGCATCTTCTAAAAAAGTTAAATAACCTGCAACATCAATACGGATTTTATTTCCAAGTTTTAGGACAGCCCCTAATTCTCCATTGTACGCATATTCTGGTTTTAAATCTGGATTTGGCACCACTACAGAGCCTGGTTCGCTATCAAATATTTTTCCTACATCGTCAATATTTGGCGCTCTAAAGGCCGTTGACAGATTAAACCTCCAACCTAAAATTTCAGTTGCTTGCCAGTTGAGGCCGACACTTCCTGTTAATGCGCCAGTACTAATATCTGCTTCAGCAAATGGAAAATCATAAAAAGGGTTGTCGTAGTTAGCATAAACAAAAATATGGTTGTATCGCAGTCCTATTTGAAGAGAAAGACTCTTTGCAATTTTAGACTGTAAACTTACATAGGCTGCCATAGACTGCCAAGTAGCATCATCGGGATAACGAGGAGATGTTTCTGAGGCAGCTCCCGTATCGATGTTGGTTTGTTTTCCGTCAGAATTTACTTTGTTATATATATATTCTAATCCGTAGAATAATTTACTTTTTCCAAACTTTTTAATGAAATCTAGTGCTGAGGTATAGGCATTTACTTTTTCTTTTGTTTCATACAAAATTTCATCTCCAAAATCACGATCTCTTCTTCCTTCCTTAAAATTTTGATAGGATAAGGTTAGGATACTCTTATCAAAAAGAGAAGTTTCTTTATGTGTGATTCTTAAATTGCCATTTATCCATTCTTGAGGAGTATAATCCCATACAGCACTCTTGAGCTGGCCCTCTTTCTTTCGGATCAAACGATCATATCTAGGATAATCACTGGTAGTCGTAAAGAATAATCCCATATTAAAATCCCAGTTTTCAGAAGGCATAAATCGAATCTTCTGCATCGCGTTTATTTGCTTATAACCTGAAGAAACTTGCTTTCTAGGGTCTTTATTAGCAACTATTAAATCTTCTCCATTTATAGTTGCCACATATTCAGGTCTTAAATAATCATCTGGCCCATATTTCCCCATTACTAAATCACCAAAATCGGTGTAGGATATACTGCTCAAAAATGCCCACTCGTCTAGACCTATATTTAAATCGATATGGGCTGTTTTTTCAGAACTAGCGGTAGCGTATCTTGTTGTAAAGTTTCCTGAAAAAGAAGCACCTTCTTTAAAAGAAAACTTTGCATTTTTTGTGTAAAAATTCATTACGCCACCTATAGCATCACTCCCATAAACAACTGATCCTGGACCTAAAATAATTTCGGTGCGCTCAATCGAAAATGGATCAATTGAAATTACATTTTGAACATTTCCTGCTCTGAATATTGCATTATTAAATCGAGTGCCATCTACAGCTATAAGTAATCTATTAGTTGAAAAACCACGTATAATGGGACTACCTCCTCCTAATTGACTCTTTTGTATAAATACATTGCCACTTCTTTCTAACAAGTCAGCAGATGTTTGAGGGTTTGTAAATAAAACATCTTTACTAGTGATACTGGAAATTTTTTGAGGAATCTCTCTTTTATTTTGTTCAAATTTTGAAACAGACAACACCACTTCATCGAGAGCACTAGAATCTGCACTAAGAATGATCATGCTCCCACCTAAAATAATTTCATTTTTTGTTAGGATTCGGTTGATATGAGAAATGTGTTGGAATGTAATCTTATCGTTTTCTGAAAATTCTATAATATCTATATATCCATCTATATCTGTTATTCCTGTAGTTAATTTAGAAGTATTAAATACAGCTACTCCTGAAAGAGGTTTTTTAGTCTCTTCATCTAATACTTGAACGATTTGAGCTTGAATGGTTGAAGAAAAAATAAGAAATATAATGGGATATAGTAGTTTCATACTTATTCGAATATCTGATTTAAGACTACTAATGACTTGGGTTTTTTAAAGCCGTGCAAATGTAATTGATAATATTGCAAAAGCAAAGCCAATAAGTCCGAACGTTGATTTTTTGTGAGTTTTATATCATTAGATTTATCAAAATCTATGCCGAAAAACTCTTTTAATTTAGTTGTTCGTTGGCTTCTTTCGGAATATTTGCCAGTATTAAAATCTTGAAACACTCCTTCCATTAGATTAAAATATGGTTTTTTTTCTGTATCTGTATCTGGATAAAATCCTAAGTACATGCTTAATTTTAATAAAAAAAGAATATGGAAATTGGAGGTTCTAGTCGACTGATCCAACCACAACAGGGATTCTTTTATAAAACCGAACAAATGGGCGTCTTCAGCCTCCTCATTAATAGTATTTGCTAATATTTCAGCAATAAAAATAGTCATACTCGTCTTTACAATTTGAGTATGTAAAGTTTGGTAAGAATGATAAACTTTTGCTTCTTTAATTCTCTCTAAGCTCCCTTTATTTTTATGAGAAGCCTCTATTTCTAATATCGTTAAGGGTTGAAATAAGGAAACTTTTAATTTTCCTTTCTTTGATTTTAATATATTTCTAAGTAAATAACTTTTGAGGCCAGAGGAGGCTGTAAAACATTTTACTATTAAATCGGAATCTCCAAATTTTAAGGAGGATAATACAATAGCTTTTGTTGCAACAACCATTATCTTATAATCATGATTTTAGTCACTTTAGTTTGTAAATTATCGTCCGATGTTATGAGAATTAAGTAGACACCAGAGGCGACTTTATATTTACCAAAAGCGGTAGTGTCCCATTGGACACTCCCTCCCTCAGAGGTAGTTTCAAACACTAAATTCCCAGTAATATCTGTTATTTTTACATTTGCTTTTGCTGTTAGTCCCTCAATGGTCACATTGCCGGTGAAATTTGGTCTGACTGGATTTGGAAAAGCATACACATTCTCAAGGTCATCTCGAGCAGCTGTTGAAGTTCCGTTGAAAGCAACCAACCCATCGTTAGTTGCAAAATAAACTTTGCCACTTGAGTCATCGATTGCAATATCTAATACGTTATCTGAAGGTAAAGGAGAATTATCCGAAGTAAAACGCAACAGGGTTTCTTGACCATTTGATGACAAATAAAATACCCCTGACGTAGCAGTAGAAATCCATTTGTTATTTGAGCCATCTACTTCTATATCAGTAATTGATTGTAAAAACAATAACTCTTGAGGAACGCCATCTTCTAAGATAATAATTGACTGAGCATCTGTTTCTGCACCCGATTCAAAAAAACTTCCAACGCTGTAAAGTACACGAAGTCCCTTTCTAGTCCCTATCCACAACCTATTTTGGTTATCAAAAACAAGTGCTTTAATGTCTGTTGTAGGAAGATTACCGCTTCCAAGTCCTTCTCCAATTTTGTTAAATTGATTGGTAGTAGGATTGTATCCAATCAATCCATTTTCTACAGCTCCAAAAAACACATATCCTGTTCGACTTACTGCTACTTTACTCAATGCTAACTCACTTTCAGCATCAATTATATTAGAAATATCAATGGTTTGAAATTGACCGTCGGGAGTTAGCTTTAAAAGCCCGTTATCGATTTTTGATTGGACAAACCAAAGATTCTGTTCTCTATCAAAATCAGCTCCATAAACCCTAATTCCCTCATCTTCATTTTCTAATGCAATATCCATCGGACTATTGGTTTCGTTATATAGGATAGAGGGCTCCTGACCATTTAATTTCAGTAGCCCTTTTTGATACGAACTCATATAAGTGACAAACGGATTCTCTGGATTAATTTTTACATAAACCAAATCATTTACATCGTTAACTCCTAATTGATCAATAAGCGAATCGTATTTAATATTTTTCCAGGCTTCATTTTTAAAATTGCTAATTCCCTTTCTTGTTAAGGGAAAGGGGTTAAATGTTAAATCTACATCTCCAAAGGAAACCCATAATTGCCCCGGTGAAGCATCAATAGAAAAAGGTTGATTATAAAGAGGGCCCGCAGGTAGAACTTGTAAAGCTTCCTGAGGTGATTCAGGAACTACTAACATTCCAAGAGTTGAAGTTCCTAAATAAAATATATTATTAAAATAAAATCCCGATTGTAAAGTGTAATCGTAGCCCATTAAATTATTTACTTCAGCTAATAAGTTATATCCTTCCTCAAAAGCTTGAATAGTATTTTCTGTTGTAATGGTTAATATATTAGATTGGACTCCAAAATCAATAACACTAGACGAGAAACTATCGATTTCTATAAATCCTAAATCAGCGTCTTGTTTAAATAAAATATTCGTGTTATTTAACGCATATAGCTCGGTTCCCAATGTTTGTATCCCCTTGTATCCTCCTAATGAACTTGTAGTCCATTGTTGATAATCAATAATGTTTTCGTCGTTAACCAATGCGCTTTTTATTCCGTTATTGGAAGTGGAAGCGTAAATTAAATCTCCAAAAACCGTAGTTTGTGTAACAGCTATCTGCCCCCCTAAATTTCCTATATAGTAAGTGTCTCCAAACTCTAAAGCACCCATATTATAGACAGAAATACCATAGCCCGTTGAAATATAAAGCTTATCATTGTATTCGTAAAAATGATTTATTTGTTTACTGTCTGGAGGAATCGTGAGTTTTTCTCGTATGTCAACTACTTTTAAAATATTTTCATCTCCATCGATCACAATTTCTATTAAACCATTTTTATAGCCTACCACATAAAGCCCATAATTTTCACTGTAATATGCTGTTGTTATTTCCTTACCTGAAAGGCCGTTTATTGTTGAAATCGTTTCGGTTTCCTGAGTTGATAAATCGTAGATAAATACCGAATTTTCCGCAGCAGCATAAATTTTATCATTTCCTTGAGAAATACTTTTTAAAGATGCATAGGAGAAATATCCCGTCCAGTTATTCTCAAAATTTTGCGCCTGCAAAAAAAAGACCTGCATCACTGCTATAATACTTGCTATTTGCTTCATATATAGATTTGTTCTATCAGTATAACACGCTAAAATACTATTTATTTTAAATTAGATTTAAAAAGAAAAAGGTTGCCTTAAATTGGCAACCTTCCCCATATTAAAATAGCGTGTGTTAAACTACACCTTGAGCAATCATTGCATCTGCCAACTTAACGAAACCAGCAATATTTGCACCTTTTACGTAATCTACATATCCGGTTTCGTCTTTACCGTATTTTACACAGGCGTCATGAATATCATTCATGATCGTGTGTAATTTAGTATCTACTTCTTCTGAAGTCCAACTTAAGCGAAGTGAGTTTTGAGACATTTCTAGGCCAGAAGTAGCAACACCTCCTGCGTTAGATGCTTTCCCAGGTGAAAATAAAATTTTAGTAGTAGTAAAAACCTCAATTGCTTCAGGAGTACAAGGCATGTTAGCTCCTTCACCAACACAAAAACAACCATTATCGACTAATCGCTGAGCTTCTTCTTTATTTACCTCATTTTGTGTTGCACAAGGCAAAGCAATATCACATTTAACATTCCATGGTCGTTCACCGGCAATATACTCTGCAGTTGGATATTGACTTACATATTCACTGATTCGACCACGTTTTATATTTTTCAAGTTCATTACATAGGCTAATTTTTCTTCATTTAACCCTTCTGAATCATATATGTAACCACCTGAATCAGATAATGTAACAACTTTGCCGCCTAATTGCATTGTTTTCTCTGCCGCATATTGAGCAACATTTCCTGATCCAGAAATAGCGACTGTTTTCCCTTCAAAAGAATCTCCTCTTGTGGCTAACATGTTTTTTGCAAAGTAAACATTTCCGTATCCGGTTGCCTCTGGGCGGATTAACGACCCCCCGTAAGAAAGACCTTTCCCCGTTAAAACACCTGTAAACTCGTTTTTAAGTCGTTTATATTGACCAAACAAAAATCCTATTTCTCTACCTCCAACGCCAATGTCTCCAGCAGGAACGTCTGTATTTGGCCCAATGTGTCTTGATAGTTCTGTCATAAAACTTTGACAAAAACGCATGACCTCAGCATCTGTTTTCCCTTTGGGGTTGAAATCTGAACCTCCTTTTCCACCTCCCATTGGAAGCGTCGTTAAACTATTTTTAAAGACCTGTTCAAAACCTAGAAACTTTAAAATACTCAGATTTACCGTAGGATGAAAACGCAATCCACCTTTATAGGGTCCTATAGAAGAGTTAAACTCGACTCTATAACCTCTATTTACTTGAATTTCTCCGCTATCATCAGTCCAAGGTACTCTGAATATTAAAACTCTTTCTGGCTCTGCCATTCGTTCTAATAATTTAATTCCTTGATACTCTTTATTTTTCTCTATAAAAGGAATAATTACTTCAGCAACTTCAGTAACAGCCTGTAAAAATTCAGGCTCATTCGGATTCATTTTTTCAACTTTTGAAATGAACTCTTTTATGCTATTATTCATAAAATTTAATTTATTGAAACAATTAGTATTATTTTTTTGCAAATATAAGCCTTATCTAAAAATTGCCCCATATTTTTTAAAAATAAAAGAACTATCCTAATTTTAAAAAACATACTAATATCATATAATAATTAACCTATTGCATGACGTAAATCTTCTATTAAATCATCTTTATCTTCAATCCCAACACTCAATCTAATTAAAGAATCAACAATGCCTGTCTTTTCTCTCTCTTCTTTTGGAATGCTCGCATGAGTCATGCTTGCTGGATGACCCGATAAACTTTCTACACCTCCTAAACTTTCTGCAAGTGTGAATATTTTTAAATTTTCAACTATTTTTTTTGCCTGTTCGTAGCTGTCCCCTTTTGTAGTAAATGATATCATACCTCCAAAATCTTTCATTTGAGACTTTGCAACCTCGTGGTTGGTATGATGTTTAAGGCCTGGCCAGTAAACCTTTTCAATTTTCGGATGACTCTCAAGATATTCAGCAACGGCTCTTCCGTTGATGCAATGACGCTCCATTCTAACATGTAACGTCTTTATTCCTCGAAGTAATAAAAAACTATCTTGGGGCCCACAAACTGCACCACTTGAATTTTGAATAAAATAAAGGCGATCCGCCAATTCTTTTTTCTTAACAACCAAAGCTCCCATTATGACGTCACTATGCCCTCCTAAATATTTTGTAGCACTGTGCATCACAATATCGGCACCTAATTCAAGAGGTTGTTGAAGATAGGGTGTTGCAAAGGTGTTGTCTACACCTAGTAAAATTTGATGTTTTTTTGCAATACTTGCAGCTTTTTTGATATCAATAATATTTAACATGGGGTTAGTTGGAGTCTCTACCCAAATTAATTTAGTGTTTTTAGTCACAAATGCTTCTATGTTTTCAGCATTTTTCATTCCTATAAAATGAAATTTAATTCCAAAATTTGCGTAAATCTGAGAAAACAGTCTATAGGATCCACCATACAAATCGTTTGTTGAAATAACTTCATCTCCGGGACGAAGTAATTTTAATACCGCATCTATTGCAGCTAATCCGCTAGCAAATGCCAAACCATAGTTGCCGTTTTCTAAACTGGCAAAACTCTTTTCTAAAGCAGAACGAGTTGGATTGTGGGTTCTTGAATATTCATAACCTTTATGCCTTCCTGGAGTACTTTGAGCATAGGTTGAAGTTTGATATATAGGTGGCATTACGGCTCCATAAGCCTTGTCGTGTTCTTGGCCTCCGTGTATAGTTTTGGTGTTGAATTTCATATAAAATTATTTAGAAAGCGAAAATAATCATTTTTAGATTTATATTAAAAAAACAGCAAATAGTATCAAGGCTCAAAAAAGTATTTATATTTACTTTTTATGTTGTTTTAACTCACTAAAAATCAAAATAGATTAAAAAAATTATTATAAACTATGAAAAAAGTATTCTACCTTTCGACTTGCGACAGTAATAAAAGAATTTTAAAAGAATTAAACTTATCTAGCAAATTCATCAAACAAGAGATAAAGATGGAGCCTATAAGTAAAAAAGAACTCGAAATATTATATGAATTTACAAATAGTTATGAGGAGTTGGTAAATAAACGTTCACGATTGTATATTAATAGAAAATTGAAAAGTAAAAAGTTAAAAGAAATAGATTTTAAAAATTTGATATTAGAACATTATACTTTTTTAAAACGACCTATTTTAATAAATGATGATCAAATTTTTATCGGAAATAGTAAGAAAATAGTTGCAGCTGCAGTACAATCTTTATTGTAAAATTTTAGTTATTTTTGACAATTAAAAATTATAATGACTAAGCCATTATTTATTGTATTTTTTTTAATGGGATTTTATAGCTTCTCTCAAAACGATTCTATAAAATTTAAAAACAATGATGTCCTTGTAGGTGAGATTAAAACACTGTTAAATGGCACCTTAACTATGAAAACATCCTACAGTGATAAGGATTTTAAGATTGAGTTTAAGGAGGTTTCTGAAATTTACCTCAACCAAACTTTTGTAATATTGTTATTGAATGGTGAGTATTATCTTGGCACAGCAAAAACAACTAAAACCAATATTATAGAAATAAGAGATAATAAAGGATTTGTTTTTGAAACAAATCTCGAAAACCTTTCGCAGGTTAAAGAATCTGGAACAAAATTTTGGAGCAGGTTTAAAGGAAATATAGATTTAGGTTTTAATTTAACTAAAGCAAACAATGCAGTTCAGTTTAACCTAAATAGTGCTCTAATGTATGTTGGTAAAAAATGGAACTTTAATGCTAGTTATGGCAATACCATTAACAACCAAGATGAAGTAGATATCACAAAAAGGATACAGGGAGACTTAGATGCTCAACGATTTTTTGTTAATGATTTTTTTGGAATTGCTCAAGTTTCATTTTTATCAAACACAGAACAAGCCTTAAAAGGAAGAACAACGAGTCTGTTGGGAATTGGGAAATATATTATGCGAACCAATAAACTTTATCTAGGGCTAAGAACTGGATTAAACTATAATATTGAAACCTATTTTGATCCTACAGTAGACAAAAACTCAACGGAGGTAAACCTTGGAGCAGGGTTAAATATGTTTGATTTTAATGACTTTTACCTAAGCACTGATGTCATTGGCTATTATAGTTTAACCGAAAGTGATCGTTTTAGATTTGATTATAATATCAATCTAAAATATGATATGCCTTGGGATTTTTATATAAAATTTGATTTTTCATTAAATTATGATAATCAGCCAGCAGATACAGGTAGTGAATTTGATTATGTGTTCAATAGTGGTTTTGGCTGGGAGTTAAAATAAATAAATCCCCCTATGAATCAACGTAACCTTGCCTTTCTTGCAGCAACTGCTACTAGTGTTATTTACGGTATCAACCATACGATCGCAAAAGATTTAATGCCATATGTAATTGAACCTTACGGGTTTATTTTTTTACGTATAAGTGGAGCTGCTGCTCTTTTTTGGCTATTTAGTATTGGGTTTCCTAATGAAAAAATAGAAAAGTCTGACATGTTGCGTTTTGTAGCTTGTGGATTGTTTGGAATGACAATCAATATGCTGATGTTCTTCAAAGGATTGAGCCTTTCAACACCAATAAATAGTTCAGTGGTAATAACACTAGTTCCTGTTATATTACTTATACTGTCTGCGGTTTTTTTAAAAGAAAAGATTACTTGGCGTAAATATGTGGGTATTGGATTAGGACTTTTAGGAGCGTTAGCCTTAATATTTTTTGGAATAAAGAAACAAAACAACGCGCCAAATATTCCTTTAGGAAATATTTTGTTTTTAATTAACGCTACATCATACGCCATATATTTAATAATTGTTAAACCTCTTGTTAAAAAATATCATTCTATCACCTTAATGAAATGGTTTTTTTTAATAGCTTTTGTGATTAATTTCCCTATCGGATTTAACGAATTTGCTGCAGTTAATTGGCAAGCGTTACCTTTACTTATTATTGGGAAGTTGGCATTTGTTGTAATTGGCACTACTTTTTTTACCTATCTTTTCAATATATATGCTTTAAAACAACTACAACCTTCGACCATAGGAGCATTTATATATTTACAACCGGTTATCGCAGTTATTTTCGCTGTAATGATGGAAGCTGATTCTTTAAATCCGCTCCGGATAGGTTCAGCAATATTAATTTTTGTAGGCGTATTTTTGTCAACCCGAAAACCTAAAATTGCTTAACTAAGTTTTTGAGGAAATTGATTGAATTTTCTAGTGTCTTCCTTTGTTAGAATTTTAAAATCTGCTGTTGTTTCTAAATCATCTAATATTGAAAAAAGTTTTTCAGGTAAGTCTCGTAACTTTCTAGTTTGAAGATCGATCCAACCTCCCATCATATTACAACGTGCCATGTTTTTCCCCTCATGATTGTAAAAATTATGCTGAAATTCAAAATACATTCCATTTTTAGAAATCCCTTTCAATTGAAGAGACACCCGAATTGGTTCTCCTGCAAAAATCTCTTTAAAATAAAACATATGTTCATAAAAAACTACAGGCCCAATATTATTTTTTACCATGTTCTGTTGCCCAAAACCGTTTTCCATCATATAACTCAAGCGCGTATGACTCATAAAGTTAATATAACTACTATTGGCTAAGTGACGATTTGCGTCTAAATCACTCCATCGAACTTCAAATTCTTTTGAATACATCTTTTTTTTCAAAAATAAAATTCTTTTTTGAAGTATGATGCGTATTTTTTTTACTTTGCTAAAAAAAATGCCGATTGTAAATAGTATTTATACGCCTTCTTTTTTTTATAAGAACGGACATTTTTCAACGATATACTCAGCAAAACTAAGAGTTCCTCCTGGTTTAGTTCAGGAAAGAGAACGAGTAATTTTACCTGACAATGATTTTATTGATATTGATTGGTCTTTTACCAAAAACCCTTCTGGGAAAGTAGCTATTTTATTGCACGGTCTTGAGGGAAATGCTCAAAGAACATATATTAAAGGTGCTGCTAATGAATTATTAAAAAACAATTATAATATTGCTGCAATGAATTACAGGGGCTGTAGTGGCGAAAATAATTTAGCCTATCAATCATACCATTCAGGAAAAACAGACGATTTAGAATTTTTAATAACTCATATTTTACAAAAGGAAGTCTATCGGGAAATAGTGTTAGTTGGTTTTAGTCTGGGAGCTAATTTGTTGTTAAAGTATTTAGGAGAACGAGATGATCTCCCCAAAGAAATAAAAAAAGGAGTGGCAATATCGGTCCCAATAAGTTTAAGAGGATCTTTAGAAAGTTTAAACGAGCGAAAAAACTGGCCTTATAGAACTGTATTTTTAAAAAGCTTGCGTAAAAAATACAAACTAAAAATGAAGCAATATCCCGATAAGATGTCTGTAACAGAATTAAAAAAAGTTAAAACTTTAAAAGATTTTGATGATATTTATACTTCAAAAGCACATGGATTTAAAAATGCATATGACTACTATCAAAAAAACAGCAGCAAACAATTCTTACCAACTATTAAAATTCCTGTCTTGATTTTAAATGCTAAAAATGATAGTTTTTTAAGTACTGATTGTTTCCCATTTGAAAATGCAGAATTTTCAAAGTATATATATTTAGAAACACCTACCTTTGGAGGACATGTAGGGTTTCATTATACCAACGAAACATATTACAGCGAAAAAAGAACCATTACTTTTTTAAATGAAAAGCTATGACCAATGAAAATCAATTAATAATCGCATTAGGATATTGTATTTTTATGCTAATCATTTCCTTTATATATTTTAAATATCCACCAAAAAAAATAAATTATTTCTATGGTTACAGAACGAAACGGTCTATGAAAAATAATGAGAATTGGTCTTTTGCTAATAAGTATGCTGCAAAGCTTTTAATTAATTTTTCTGTCTATTCGTTTTTCATTCCGCCTTTCTTATATTTTCTCTATCCTAAAAATAATTTTCTCATAACAATTATAATTCATTCCGCGTTAATCCTTTCCGTTTTGTATTTCACAGAGAAACAACTCAAAAGAAAATTTAAAGAGAAAGATCATCACAAGATATCCAACTAATTTACTCCATTGTATTTTAGTACCTTTGACTTATAAAATGGCAATTCTATGATTAAATCTATGACCGGATATGGTAAATCGGTTATCCAGTTACCAACCAAAAAAATAACGGTAGAAATAAAATCTTTAAACAGCAAAAATATAGATTTAAATACAAGAGTTCCCTCTTCTTACAGAGGGAAAGAATTAGAAATTCGTAAACGTATTTCTAAATCGTTAGTGCGAGGAAAGGTAGATTTTAACTTATATGTTGAAATTACTGGCGAAAAAACATCTTCAAAAGTAAATGAAGTTGTTGTAAAACAGTATATGAAGCAACTAAAAAGTATTATTCCTGTTGGGGACGTAGAGCTCATAAAAATGGCTATAAAAATGCCAGACTCTATGAAAACCGAACGAGAAGAAATTGATGCGAACGAATTTGAAAACATTTTAGACGCTGTAAATAAAGCTTTAATAGCTATTAACAAATATAGATCTGATGAAGGGAAGGTGCTGGAAAAAGATTTTAACATAAGAATTAAAAATATTTCAGAATTATTAACCAAAGTTATAGCCATTGATACTGATCGTATCGCTATTGTTAAGGACCGCCTTCGTAAAGCGGTTGAAGATTTAAAAGAAGCGGTGGATGAAAACCGTTTTGAACAAGAGCTGATTTATTATCTTGAAAAATACGATATAACAGAGGAAAAAGTACGTTTAAAAAATCATTTAAATTACTTTAACAAAACGCTAGATTCTTCAGATTCAAATGGTAAAAAAATAAGTTTTATATGTCAAGAAATTGGAAGGGAGATTAATACCATAGGATCAAAATCCAATCATGCTCCCATGCAACAATTGGTTGTGCAAATGAAAGATGAATTGGAAAAAATTAAAGAACAATCCCTAAACGTTTTGTAATGGCAGGAGGAAAATTAATTGTTTTTTCAGCACCTTCAGGAAGTGGAAAAACTACCATCGTACAATATTTGCTTAAACAAGAAAAATTAAATCTAGATTTTTCGATTTCTGCAACTTCAAGAGAACCCAGAAAAGGTGAGATTCACGGCCAAGAATATTATTTTATAAGTTTGAGGCAATTTAAACAACATATAAAAAAGGAAGACTTTTTAGAATGGGAAGAAGTGTATCGTGACAATTTTTATGGAACCTTAAAAAAGGAAATAGAACGAATATGGGCAAATGGTAAAAATGTTATTTTTGATATCGATGTTGTTGGAGGCCTTAGGATTAAGAAGAAATTTCCTAAGGAAACGTTGGCTGTTTTTGTAAAACCTCCCAGTGTAGACGAGCTAAAAATCAGATTAAAAAAACGTAAAACCGAAAGCGATGAGAAAATTAATATGCGAATTGCTAAAGCCTCTGTCGAATTAGCCACTGCACCACAGTTTGATTTTATTATAGAAAATAACGATTTAGATATTGCATTAAATGAAGCTGAAGAATTAGTAGAAAAATTTATTCATGAAGGAAATGAATAAAAAAGTTGGTTTGTTTTTTGGGAGCTTTAACCCTATCCACGTAGGACATTTAATCATTGCAAATCATATAGCTGAATTTTCTGATCTTGAAGAGGTCTGGATGGTAGTTACTCCTCATAATCCTCATAAAAAAAAGAAAACCTTATTGGACGATGTGCATCGATTAGCAATGGTTCGAATTGCAACTGAAGATTTTCCGAATTTAAAAGCTAGCAACATAGAATTCCATCTTCCGCAACCAAGTTTTACCGTGAATACTTTAGTTGCACTTGAAGAAAAACATCCAACTATAAATTTTTGTTTGATCATGGGAGAAGACAATTTAAAAAGCTTCCATAAATGGAAAAATTTTGAGGTAATCTTAGATCGGTATTTTATTTATATCTACCCAAGAATTTCAAAAGGCGATAGTGAAATAATGTTATCTAATCATTCAAAAATAATAGAAGTAGCTGCGCCTGTAGTAGAAATATCTTCCACATTTATTAGAAAAAGTATTAAATCAAACAAAAACGTCAAACCTTTATTACCACAAAAAGTTTGGGAATATTTAGACGAAATGAATTTTTATAAATAAAGCTCCAAAGAACTTATTTTGTAGAGCCTGTTATTATTATGTATTTTTGAGTTAAATATTATTTTTATGTCAAGTAAACCAAAGTTTGCTGTTTTTGGTGGAGGAAGTTGGGCAACGGCTATTGTGAAAATGTTGTGTGAAAATTTAGAAGAAGTTGGATGGTACATGCGAAACGAATCAGCCTTAAAATATCTCCATAAACATAAACACAATCCTAATTATCTAAGCTCTGTTGAGTTTGACACCTCAAAACTAAAACTCAGTAACGATATTAATGAATCGGCCACTTATGCCGATTATCTTATTTTTGTAATTCCCTCTGCTTTTTTATATAAAGAACTTGAATTACTTACTGTCGACATTAAAGACAAAGTAATATTTTCTGCTATCAAAGGAATTGTACCAGAAACCAATTTGATTGTTGGAGAACATTTTTGTAATTTTCAAGAGGTGCCTTTTGAAAACATAGGAATTATATCGGGCCCTTGTCACGCAGAAGAAGTTGCATTAGAACGTCTTTCTTACCTTACCATTGCTTGTGCAAAAGAAGTAAAAGCACAGGTGGTATCGCAATCCTTAAGCTGTGATTATATAAAATGTAAAATAAGTGAGGATATTATTGGTACGGAATACGCAGCAATGCTTAAAAATATTTATGCCATTGCAGCTGGAATAGCACACGGATTAGGCTATGGAGATAACTTTCAAAGTGTTTTAATGAGTAACGCTATTCGTGAAATGAAAAAATATGTAAAGAAAGTTTATAAGATGAAACGAGACATTAATGGCTCTGCGTATTTAGGAGATTTGTTAGTGACTGGCTACTCTACCTTTAGTAGAAATAGAATGTTTGGTAACATGATTGGTAAAGGATATACAGTAAAAAGTGCACAAATGGAAATGAGTATGGTGGCTGAAGGGTATTATGCTGCCAAAAGCGCATATCAACTAAATTTAAATAAAGAAAATAATGCCAAGACTCCGATAATAAACGCTGTTTATACTATTTTGTATGAGGGTGGAAATGCTAAGGATATATTTAAAGATCTCACTAATAAATTGGATTAATTCATACAGTAAAAACTCCATCAAAGGTTTTCGCTACACAGCTAATACGCAATCTTGTCCCATCAAATCAATAAACACCGTATTGTTTTCTTTGACGCTATAAGGCTTAAAAATAAATGTTTTGTCAAAAAGTTGTCCTTCAGCAAAAAAAGTGACGATATACTCATTGGTAAAGCCTAAAACCTCCTCTGTAATCATTTCTACTTTCGCTCCCATATGAGGCGGCAAATCTCCTAAACCATGGCGTAAGGTAGAGGTTTTTTTATTTTTATAATTGCCTCTTGACATCACTAAAACAGACTCTATAATATCTTCGCGATTGTTAACCACATAAACATTCCAAGTTTTAGCTAAAAAATCTTTGTCCCACTCTTGAGTCGCAAGCACTTGAATTTTTTCGACAACTGGAATTTTTATATCTTTTTTCATCTTAAAAAGATTTTTAAGATTATTGACTTTTAAACTGCTCTAGAAAACGAACATCGTTTTCACTAAACATACGAATATCTGGGATTTGGTGCAATAATAAAGCAATACGATCAATCCCCATACCAAAGGCAAAACCTGAATATATCTCAGGGTCTATATTACAGTTTTTTAAAACATTTGGGTCTACCATACCACATCCCATAATTTCTAACCAACCAGTTCCTTTAGTCATTTTATAATCCGTTTCTGTTTCTAAGCCCCAATATACGTCAACCTCTGCACTTGGCTCTGTGAAAGGGAAGTAAGAAGGTCGTAAACGAATTTTAGATTTCCCAAACATCTCGGTCGTAAAGTATTGTAATGTTTGTTTTAAATCTGCAAAACTCACCCCTTTATCTACATACAAACCTTCTACTTGATGAAAAAAACAGTGAGATCTTGCAGATATAGCTTCGTTTCTAAATACTCTACCAGGCGAAATTGTTCGAATGGGAGGTTGGTTGTTTTCCATGTAGCGAACTTGCACTGAAGAAGTATGGGTCCTTAACAGCACATCCGGGTCTTTTTCGATAAAAAAAGTGTCCTGCATGTCTCTGGCAGGATGATATTCAGGGAGATTTAAAGCTGTAAAATTATGCCAATCGTCCTCAATCTCTGGCCCTTCAGAAACATTAAATCCAATCCTCGAAAAAATATCTATAATCTTATTCTTTACAATAGAAATTGGATGTCTGGACCCTAACTCATTTGGTTCTCCTGGGCGGGTTAAGTCTCCATAACTCCCCTTTACTTCTTCTCCTTTGGACAACACTACTTTTTGTAAATTAACTTTTTCTATTGCTTTGGTCTTTAGAAGATTAATTGTCTGCCCAAACTCTTTTTTTTGGTTGTTGGGAACATTTTTAAACTCAGCAAAAAAATCGTTCAATAGCCCTTTTTTTCCAAGATATTTTATTCGGAATTGCTCTAACTCATCTAGTGACTTTGGTGAAAATGTCTCTACATCAGCTATGTGCTCTTTTATTTTTTGAATCATTCTTAATTAATTATAACTTCACAAAATTAAACTATTACTAAGTCTAGCACAACAAAATAAAGAGAAAAGAGCTTTGTTGTTTACTGGTTTTTATATTATTCCACTACTTTTTTCTCTAAGAAGTAATTAACTATTGCTTCTTTCATTAAAACCGTCTGCTCACCAGCTTTTAAAGAAGGGATTTTTTCTAAAACTTTATAGTGTGGCCATCCCTCTTTATCAAAATAATCAAATTCATAGTACCCAAAGGGTTCTAATAATCTACAAATAGCAATATGCATTAAATTAATTTTATCATCCTTACTATATTTTATAGACAAATTACCCTTTTCTTGTAATCCTATAATATATATTATTCCATCTAGATCTAGTGGTTCTCCATCGGCAAACTGATTGCTCAAATGTGAAACTACGTCGTCCCACAATCGTTTTAAGTTTTCGTCTCTAGCCATAGTTTTTTAATTAAATAGCGTATTCAAATATTATCAATCATTTAATTACATCGCAAAGATAATGTATCTTTATCCTAAATTTATAAAATGAACTTATTAGACATTATCCTTGGAATTATATTGATTTTTTCTTTTGTGCAAGGCATGAGAAAGGGGCTTTTTGTGAGTTTAGCTTCTTTTTTAGGGTTGGTGTTAGGGGTTTTTGGAGCGATTTATTTTTCGGAATTTGCGGCTAGTTATATAAATAATTGGCTCTCTTTAAGTGAGGAAACAACGTACTTCACTGCAAAACTAATAACTTTTATAGTCATCGTTTTTGTCATTAATTGGGCGGGGAAGTTTCTAACAAAAATTGCAGATTTTGCTTTCTTAGGTCTCTTTAATAAAATTCTTGGAGGAGTTTTTAATATGCTATTTTCTGCTTTTATTGTCAGTGTAATTTTTATGTTTTTTAATCAGTGGAATACGACTGATTATGTGATTCCTAGTGAAAAGAAAGAAAATTCTAATCTCTATAATCCTATTGAAGCTCTAGCGCCTTTAGTGCTTCCGGATTTAGTTGAAGATGTGAAAAATATAAACTTTCAAAAAAAGATTTTAAACATCAACCTATCTGAAGAAAAAGAATAATTTTATAATTCTTTTAAATCCGTCAAAGGAATCCAGCCTTCTTTACCATTAGCAATTTCTATAAGCCCCCAATCAGTATCTTTTTCTAAGATTTGAATTTTGGTCCCCTCATGAAGTATAAACGATATTTCGCTCCCTAAGTTCGGGGCTTCTCTTACATCAGAGCTTGCAGCAAAAATTATTGCAGGTTTATTATTAATCGCATACTCATAAGTAGAAAAAGCCATGGAAAGCGTCATCCCTAAAAGAAGCATTAAAACAGCAGAAGAGATGAAAAAGAAACGCTTTTTTATTTCTGAATATGAAAAAAAATATATCAAAAAAAATACTACAAAAATAGCCCCTAAAAAAACAGAAGCATAAGCCCAACCGTCAAAATTTAGTTGGTCTGATATGGTATGATACCATTTGTAAAAAATAGTTTTTGGCAATGGCTCGATGGCGTCTATCCTTGTGTTTTCTGCAAATGACAAGTTGTTTTTTATATCACGATTATTGGGAGCCAATAACAAGGCCTTTTCATAATAATAAATACTTGGACCAATATTATTTAGTTTATAATGAGCATTTCCTAAATTAAAATATAATTCTGCAGAATGTCTTTCGTGATCTAAAATTTTCATCCAAGAAAATACGGCCTCTTGATATTTTTCAGCTTTATACAACGATTTTCCTTGCTCAAAAAGGGGTGCGTTTTGAGAATAACTGTGTGCTGTAATTATCATTGCAATCAGGAATATAATGTTCCTATTAAATGTCAAATATGTTAAAAATTTATTTTTCATTATTGAAGTTGCTTGTCAATATTAGAAATAACTTTTACTGCTTTGTCATAATCTTGTTGGATGGCAACGTCAGAGGTTGGTGTATATCTTGCAAATTCACAGCTTTTTAAAAGTGATTCAAAGTTTAAAACAACTTCGTTTTCTACATTTCTATCAGAAAGTAATTCTGTTATTTTTCCTTTTGAAAATTCAGAAGTAACAATTGCTAATTTAGCTTTTAAATAATTGTGTAGTGCCCGCTCTAGTGCTTCATAAAAAAATGCTTGCTTCCCTAAATTTTTTCTGGCTTCCGATAGATATTTTTTAGCCAATCGTGTTGCTGTTCTATATCTTCTCCCCTCAATATCGTTGAGTCTTTTGCGTCTTGTATTTCCTGTTAATATTATGATTGGGATTAAAAAAAATGGGATTCCTAGCAAGCACCAAAATTTAAAAGTTTTAAAAAAAACCGGCCGATTTATTGGTATTAATTTTGTGGAGGTCTTAATGTATTTAAACTGGTCATTTGTCAAAGAAACAACATGCTCATTCCTTAAGCTTTTATTTTTGTTATTAAGCTGATTGGGTACAGGTCCATTGACAACTTGTACCACAATTTCATCAGATAAAATAGTTTTATACTCATTCAAAGCTACATTGAAATATGAAAAAGTAATGGGTCTAATTGGATAACTGCCTTTAAACTCTGGAATTACGGTATAGGTGTCACTTATAAAGCCATTCATCCCCTTTAAATTAACAGTTATTTTATTAGCCCTAACTGGTTCATATACCTCCAATGAATTTGGAAGATTTAGAGGCGGAAGGTTAAATAATTTTAAATTTCCTGTACCTTTTACTTTGATTTTTAATTCTAAAGCTTCATTGGCATCTAAGGTTTTTTTATTAGTGGATATGCTAAAGTCAAAATTTCCCACCGCTCCTGAAAAGTTGTCCGGTTTACCCTTTACTGGTAATGGTTTAACATTAATAGTTCTTTTACCTGCAGAAATTGTTCTATTAACACGAGCCATTCTTCTCCGGCCAAATATATCTCTTGTATTTCCTTGAACGTCAATAGGGATATCTAATGTTAAAGGTTCAATAGTTAATTCTCCCGTTTTTTGAGGGTACAATACTGCTTTTCTCAAGACCACATAGCGATAAGGTTTCCCTTTATAGGTGGTCTCGTAAATTTGTTGTTCGCCTTTTTCTTCTATATACTGACTCCAAAAATCCTGGAATTTTGGAGTGTCCAATTCTTGCCAACTTCTTGTAATACTTACATCATTTGAAACATATAATTTATAGATAACTGTAATGGCTTCGTTTAAATAAGGATTTGTTTTTGAGACCTCTGCTATTAAATGAACATTTTCACTGGCTACATAATCTGCATTATTACCGTCTTTAGGTTTTGTAACAGCTTCAGTAATAGTAATCTTTAAAGGGGTGGTTTTATATATTTGGTCATCAATTTCGATAGTAGCTTGATTGATACTAAACGTTCCTTGTGATTTAGGTGCCAGAAAATAGGAGTATGTTTTTGAATAACTCCTTTTTCCATTTATCCAGGAATTACTAATCGACTGATTTGGTCCTCCAACAACATTAAACCCCTTAAAATTTGGTGGCACAAAATTATCTCCATCTTCATTCATTTCAAAATCAATACGCAAACGCTCATTAATTCCAAGTGTTTTTTTACTTGCTTTTGCTATGAACGAAACTTGAGCTTTAGCAAAGCCAAAACTCAGTATAAAAAATAATATGAAAATGGATTTTGTGTTCATTACCAATCTTTTTCAGATTTTACTTTCAACCCTTTTTGCTTTTTAGCATTTATCTTTTCTTGAACCTTTCTCTCTTCGTTATTCATAGCCTCTAATAAGTTTTTAACCTGTTGAGGAGATAACTTTCCTGGTTCTGTTGGTTGTTGTTGCTCTTTATCCTCTGGCTTATCAGGTTTTCCCTTATCTTTATTTTCGTCACCCTTTTTTTTATCTTGTTCTTCATTTCCTTTATCCTGTTCATCTTTTTGTTCACCATCTTCGCCATCCTTTTTATTATTTTCGTTTTCCTGATTTTTCTCTTCATCTTCGTCCTTCTTATCCTCTTGATTATCTTTATTGTCATCATCTTCGCCATTTTTTTCTTGGTCTTCCAATAATTCTTTTGCTAAAGCATAATTATAACGTGTTTCTTCGTCTTTTGGATTGTTTCGCAATGCATTTTTATAGGATTCGACTGCTTCTTGATATTTCTTCTCATTCATAAAAGTATTCCCTAAATTATGAAAAGCTTTATGTTTGTCCAATTTTGTGTCAGCTACAGCTGCTGCTTGTTTAAAACGAGACATCGCAACTTCATTCATTTCTTTGTTATAATAAGCAGTCCCTAAATTATACTTTCCCGTATCTTCATTTGGATTTATAGAAATTGCTTTTCGATAAGCTGCTTCAGCTTTAGAAAAGTTATTATTTGCCATTTCGTAACTTGCGTCCGTTAGAACTTTTTTAGACTCCTTTAGAACCATTTGCTTTTCTATCGATACCTCCTGAGCGACTAGAGAAAAACTTAAGTTAAAAACTAGAAAAAGACAAAATGTATTACGTCTTAATTTATGTCTATTATGTTTTAAATTTTTAGTCTTCATTAAACAAATTTAATTTTTTAATCCAAGCTGTTTTTCTCTCCAATAATACTAATTCAAGGGCTAACAGAAAAATTGATATTCCTAAAAACCATTGGAAACGATCTTTAAAATCTGTAAACTGTTTTGCTTCAAATTCTTTTTGATTCATCCCGTTTAAAATAGTACTTACTTCTTCTATTACTTCACTAGTATTGCTCCCGTTAATGTATTTCCCATTCCCTTTTGATGCGATTTCATTTAGCTTATTAGCGTTTAATTTGGTAATGACTTGTTGATTTTTATTATCTCGCTTATAATACTGAAGTATTCCATTCCTTTTATACGGTATGGGACCTCCTGTTTCAGTACCTACTCCAATAGTATAAATTCTAATCCCTAAATTAGCGGCTTCATTCACAATTTCTGAAATATTCCCTTCATGATCTTCTCCATCGGATATGATAAATAATACTTTATTTACCTGGTCTTCGTCATTGTAATAGGTTTCTGCCATTTTGATGGCTTCTGTGATTGCTGTTCCTTGCGATGATACCATGTCGGTATTCATACTATTTAAAAATAACTTAGTCGTTGAGAAATCTGTAGTTATTGGCACTTGAGGGAAAGCACTTCCTGCGTAACCAATTATTCCTACACGATCTCCTCCTAAACTATTAATAATTTGAGTGATTAACTGTTTTGATTTATCGATACGATTTGGAGCAATATCCTCGGCCAACATACTTTTTGAAACATCAAGAGCGAAAACCACATCTACTCCTTCTCTTTTTATGGTTTCTATTTTAGTTCCAATTTTAGGATTGACTAAAGCTAATGTCAGACTGAAAATTGCTAACGAAAGAATAATTAGTTTTAACCAAGATTTAAAAAAAGAACGATCGGGACTTAACTTCTTTAGAGCAACCTGAGAAGCAAATTTCCTTTGGGTGTGCTTTTTCCAAATAAATACCAACAAGAAAGCTACTGTCAAGCCAATGATAGCAAAAAGTAAATAAAAAAATATGGGCTTTTCTAATTGATACATTCTAATTCATATTAAATAAAACTTCTAAATATGGAATATCTTAGGAACAACTCAAAGAACAACAAACTAAAAGCTAAAAGAACAAATGGTCTAAACAATTCATCATAACTTGTATATTTAGTTTCTTCAATTTCTGTTTTTTCTAATTTATTTATTTCTTCATAAATTTCTTCTAGTTTGGTGTTACTTGTAGCTCTAAAATATTTTCCTCCTGTTGTATTAGCAATTTCTAATAATAAATCTTCATCAATCTCTACTTGAATATTTCCATATTGAAATGATCCGTCTGGAAGGATCCCAATTGGTGACAATGCCATTCCGTTTGAGCCTATTCCTATAGTATACACTTTAATTCCAAATTCAATAGCCAATTCACTAGCTATTTTTGGATCAATAAATCCTGAGTTGTTAACCCCATCAGTTAATAAAATTATTACTTTCCCTTTAGCTCGACTTTCCTTTAGCCGATTAACAGCTGTTGCTAGACCCATACCAATAGCAGTTCCCCCCGTGATAATCGTATTGTATTTAATGCTTTTTAAAGAAGAAAGGACAATGTTTTTATCACTTGTTAAAGGTGTTTTTGTATAACTTTCTCCAGCATATTCTACCAACCCCAAACGATCGTTTGGTCGCGCTAAAATGAACCTAGACGCCACCTTTTTTAACGCCTCTAATCGGTTAGGCTTTAAGTCTCTGGCCAACATACTTGCAGAAACATCGATTGCGATTACAATATCAATTCCTTTAGTAGTTTTAATCCGTGTAGACTCATCAACCGTCCTAGGTCTGGCCATCGCAACTATTATTAGGGTCAATACGATTAGACGAAGTATAAATAATAAAGGGCGAACTTTTGCCAACCAGTTTTTAGAAGTGTCAAACCCTTTTAAACTTGAAATTTTTAAAACAGCAGTTTGTTGACTTCTTTTCCAAAAAAACCAGATCACCAACAAGGGAAGCATCAATAGCAACCAAAAAAAGTCTGGATTTACAAATTCAAAATTACTGCTCATTTTTTTTTATATTATTTTGAGTAACTTCTAGCTCAATTGAATTAATAATCCGGTCTTTTATATTTTCAGCAAATCGACCATCATCTTGGTAAACGACTAGAATTTCTTGCAATCCGTTTTCTTGTGCAAACAAAAGTAACTCATAGGAACTCTTTTTCTTTAATACTTTATTTTCTGAAGCTTCTAAATAGAAATCTCCATAAGCTCTTATTCCTTTTATCCCATTTTCTGTTTCAAAATCATCTCTTTTTACTAGTAGGTTTTTGGCACCTAATTTTTCTAATAAAACCAAAGACATGTCTAGTGAAGGTTCCAAGCCTAACTGTTGCTCTTGGTTGAATTTTATAGAACTTACTCGTATAAAAAAAGGTTCTTTTATTTCGCCAAAGGTAAAAAGGCTTTTACGTTTTATAGCAGTACTTTTAGAGGCTAAAGAATCCTCCACCCTGACTAAAACCTGAGGGGTTTCTATTACGATTAAAGGGGAACCGTATTCGCTTTTTATCCACCTCCCCTCCGAAAGGTTTCGCATCTCATTACCCAATGTTTTGTCTTTTAATTCGTCAAACCCTTTGATACTTCCAAAAATCAATACAGCAACTACAATCGTTGCAACTGATCCTACAGCAATTTTAATTCGCTTATTTTTTAATTCTTTTTTGCGCAATTTTTCGAGATATAATTGATTTTGAAGTAGTTCTTCTTCAGTGGGCTCAGGAATGATTTCTTTTGTTTCATTAATGATATCTTCAACAACCGCTCGATCAACTTTTGCCTGCCCCTCTTGTTCTTTCATTTTAGCAAACTTAATTAAGTCGGCGCGGGTTAAAATTTTATCAATCTTTTTAATTGTTGCATTATCAAAATCGTAATTCCCAGAATCTTTATGTAAAGTCAACCGTTCAATTAGTTCTTTACTAGTACTTTCTAGAGCAGAATCGTCAACTTCTCTTCCAATATACGTTTTTAGGATTTCTGTTAAAGAAGTGTAATATCGTTTCGAGTTATTGTTTTTTAGAAAAAATGAATGATCTAATTCTTGTAGGGCTTTTATTGCCTCTTCATAGGGTGGTAATTGTTGTTGAGTTTCTTCTCTTTTTCTTTTTTTTCTTTTTAAATAGAAAAATAGTCCTAAAACTAAGAAAACTAAAATTGATAGTATCCATTGAAATGCACTGTAAAAGTCAAAATCCTGCGCCTCCACTTTAAAAGCTGGTTTGATGTGAAACATTTTTTGTTGGGTGGTATCGACGACTACATTTGCCACTTGAACTTGAACTGAATCAGTATTAAAAGGCTCATTATTAATAACAATCCTTTGAGAGGGAAGTGTGTAATTGCCAGAATCAAACTGAGTTAGTCCGTACTTTTTTATCAACTTTATTTTATCTTGATATCTTGTAGTGTCTGGCTCATAGGACACAATAACTTCCATAGGGTTAAATGATTGTCCTTCTGGGAAAAGTACTAAATCAGTAGAATCGGTTTCCACTTGAATGGAATAAATAATTTCTTCTCCAACTCGTATTTGGTTAGTATCAATGGACGAAATAACTTGTGCATTAGTCATATAGCCAATAAAGAATAAAGACAATCCCAAGATGTTTTTTAAAACATGTTGATTTGAAATCTTTTTAATTAGCAGCTTACTTTCCATCATCAATAGTTATCTGTTTTTGAAATAGCCCAACATTTTTTTTACATAACTTTCATCTACTCGACACGTCAACGATCCTGCCCCACTCTTTTGAAATGATTCTTTAAAATAATCTGCTCTATCCTGATAATAAGATTGATAATGGTTACGAACTCCTTTTGAGGAGGTATTCACTAATACTAATTCTCTGGTTTCTTGATCTTCCATTTGAACCACTCCAAGATTCGGAATCTGCTCTTCATTTTTATCAAAAACTCGAATCCCAGTAATATCATGTTTCCCCGAAACAATTTTTAATGTATCTCTATAGGAGTCAGTTATAAAATCTGATAATACAAATACAATTGCTTTTTTCTTGATTACTTTAGAAAAGTATTTGAGAGCCATTGCGATGTCTGTTTTTTTACTATTGGGCTTGTGTTCTAATAATTCTCTTATAATTCTTAGGACATGAGACTTTCCTTTTTTGGGTGGTATAAAAAACTCAATTTCATTCGAAAATAAAATTAAGCCTATTTTATCATTGTTTTGTAGAGCAGAAAACGCCAAAGTTGCAGCAATTTCAGTAACAATTTCATTTTTAAATTGACCGCCCGTCCCAAACATTTCAGAACCACTAATATCTACGATTAACATTAACGTTAACTCTCGCTCTTCTTCAAAAACCTTGATATATGGTTCGTTGTAACGAGCCGTTACATTCCAATCAATAGAGCGAACATCATCACCAAATTGATACTGGCGAACTTCACTAAAAGTCATTCCGCGGCCTTTAAAGGTACTATGATATTCGCCACCAAACATATGATCGCTCAGTCGACGTGTTTTAATTTCGATTTTTCGTACTTTTTTAAGGAGTTCCTTGGTATCCATTTCTTAAGTCTGTAATGGTTATTAAAACAAGTTTTTCAATATTGGTTAGTGTTAAGAATCTACTGTATTTGGATTCTAAGGCACTTCAATTTCGTTTACAATCTTATTAATAATATCTTCTGAAGTAATGTTTTCTGCTTCCGCTTCATAAGTAATACCAATACGATGGCGCAACACGTCGTGAACAACAGCTCTTACATCTTCTGGGATGACATAGCCCCTACGTTTAATAAAGGCATAACATTTCGATGCAGTAGCTAGGTTAATACTTCCTCTTGGGGAAGATCCAAAACTAATTAGGGGATTTAATTCTACCAAATTATAATTTTCAGGTGTTCTAGTAGCAAAAATAATATCTAAGATATATTTCTCTATTTTCTCGTCCATATACACTTCACGGACTGACTTTTGTGCTTTTAGTATTTGAGCTAAAGAAACAACTTGGTTTACTTTTTCAAAACTTCCTTTTAAGTTTTGACGCACTATTAACTGTTCTTCAGCTAATTGAGGATATTTTATCACTGTTTTTAACATAAAACGATCCACTTGTGCTTCTGGTAATGGGTAAGTACCTTCTTGTTCGATTGGGTTTTGAGTTGCCATTACTAAAAACGGGCTATCCAAAGAAAATGTTTCATCACCAATGGTTACTTGCTTTTCTTGCATTGCTTCCAATAATGCAGATTGTACTTTTGCAGGAGCACGGTTGATCTCATCTGCCAATACAAAATTTGCAAAAATAGGCCCCTTTTTGATACTGAAGTCATTATCTTTCATATTGTAAATCATCGTCCCAACCACATCAGCAGGAAGTAAATCTGGTGTAAACTGAACTCTGCTAAAATCACCGTGGACTGCTTTTGCCAGAGTGTTAATCGCTAAGGTTTTTGCTAATCCCGGAACTCCTTCCAGTAGTATATGTCCCCCTCCAAGCAATCCTATTAACAACCGTTCGACCATATGTTTTTGGCCAACTATGACCTTGTTCATTTCCATAGAAAGAATATCTATAAAGGCTGATTCCTTCTCAATTTTTTCATTTAAAGCGCCAATATCTAGCGTTATATCTGCTTGCTCCATGTCTTATTTTATTTAATAAACAGTTGTTTTATTATGAATTGCTAAATTGAAAAATTAACATTTAAAACCTTGTTAATAATTGGTTAAAATTAGCCGTTAGATTTAAAGGGTTAAAGCGCTTTAAATACGTATTTTTCTATATTAAATATCGGATTATTTTAATAAAAAAAAGTCTCTTTTTGAAAACTTTATGATTATGAATACAAAAACTGCAATAATAACTGGTGCTTCCTCCGGAATTGGTATGGCAACGGCTATCGTATTAGCTAGAAATGGAATTAATTTAATCCTTTGTGGAAGAAGGCAAGACCGACTCGACGGATTAAAAAGTGAATTGGACTCATTTTGCAATATCCATACGTTAAATTTTGATGTTCGCGATAAAAAAGAAGTGTTTTCAAAAATTGAATCTATCCCAGATGCTTTTTCAACTATTGATATTTTAATAAATAATGCTGGAAATGCACATGGATTAGATTCTATACAAGACGGAAATCTAGAAGATTGGGAAGCGATGATCGACATCAATGTAAAGGGATTACTTTATGTAAGTAAAGCGATACTTCCAAAAATGCTTCAAAAAGAAAGTGGACACATCATCAATATTGGATCTACTGCTGGAAAAGAAGTCTATCCAAGAGGGAATGTTTACTGTGCTAGTAAATATGCTGTAGATGCGATTAACCAAGGAATGCGAATCGATTTAAACGGAAAAGGAATTAAAGTAGGAGCCATCAATCCAGGAATGGTAGCAACCGAATTTAGTGAGGTGAGATTTAAAGGCGATTCCCAAAAAGCAACTAAAGTTTATCAAGGATTCACTCCATTGCAAGCACAAGATATTGCTGAAATAATTTGGTTTACCGTTACCAGACCTGCACATGTGAATATTGCCGATTTAACAGTAATGGCCTTGGACCAAGCATCTAGCACCATCGTAAACAAGAAATAAATTATGATTAACAAACGCCTTTTAATTAAAAACTTACTTGCTCACAACGATGAGAGTAGTTTCTATGATAAAAAGCGAAAAATTGATTTAGGCTCAAAAGAAGGGAAGGCAAAATTTTTAAAGCACGTTTGTGCACTTAGTAATAGCAATCCAAAAAACAATAGTTTTATTGTGGTGGGTGTAGAAGATGAGGCAAATACAATTAGTGGAGTCGATTTTTTTGATGACAGTAAAATCCAAAACCTCATCAATGCTTATTTAACCAATCCTCCTATTATTACATACGAAAATGTGCCTTTTCCAAATTTACCCGAACACAAAGTAGTTGGGTTAGTAACCATACGACCTACTCAAAAGATAACGTCTCTTAGAAAAAATATTTGGAAGTATTGGGGAGGATCGATTTTTATGCGAGATGGCAGCATTTCAATGCCAAAAGATTTTGATATTGAGATCAAAGATGTCAATTCAGAAATTGTAAAAGCCATCGAAACCAAAGCCAAAAACAATATTGAGCATACCTTGGATGGAGTGATTAATTTTATAAACAAAAAACATAAGGACTTACCTTCATTTTACCATGTTTTTAAAGAACAGTTTGTGGTTTGCTGGGCGGGAACTATCAAAAAAGTAAAAGACGATACTTATTATTCTAGGGTAGATATCGAATTGATTAACGAGCAAGTTCGTTTGTTTTATTCTAATTTGGACGAGGTGAGTATTCGCTTTACTGAAAATGAATTTCGAATTATTGAATATGTTCATTTAGGTTTAAATAATCAATACAAATATTATCCTTTAGAAGAAGTGATCATTTGCTTTAATGAAAACGGATCTTATCAAATGGATACTATTTTATTATTTAACCCTCCTCAATTTAATAAACGAACATTATATCATATTTACAATGCCAATAACGCTATTATTGAAAAATTGAAAAAAAAGATTCCTTTAAGTACTACTGAAGAAAAAGATTTGAAAAGTCTTCCTGCAACTTATTTAATTTGTTTTTTAAATGATTTTACCGATGCAAAAGATAGATTAATGGAGGCCAAACCCTTTTTAAAAAAACAGAATGGAAGTATCTATAATTCCTATAAAGAGACCGCTCGTATTTTACGAAAAATGAAGTACAGTTGAAAAAAATAAAAGAAACACGAGCAGTTTGATAAAAAAAGCCTCCAAATGTTATATTTAGAGGCTTTTTATTTTTATTGAAAAATCGGTTATAAATCGAATTTAATTCCTTGTGCCAAAGGTAATTCGTCTGAATAATTTACCGTATTGGTTTGTCTACGCATATATACTTTCCAAGAATCCGATCCAGACTCACGTCCACCACCTGTTTCTTTTTCACCTCCAAAAGCACCCCCAATCTCAGCACCTGAAGTGCCGATATTTACATTGGCAATACCACAATCAGATCCAGCATAACTTAAGAATCTTTCAGCTTCTTTCATTTCATTGGTCATAATCGCAGAAGACAATCCTTGTGCTACTCCATTTTGGATATCAATAGCATCCTTAACATCACCACTGTATTTCATTAAATATAAAATTGGTGCAAATGTTTCATGTTGTACAATCTCAAAATGGTTTTCAGCTTCAATAATGGCTGGTTTTACGTAACAACCACTTTCAAATCCTTCACCTTCTAAAACACCACCTTCAACTAATACTTTTCCACCTTCAGCTTTTGCTTTTTCGATAGCGGCTAAATACATAGTTACCGCATCTTTATCGATTAATGGTCCCATGTGCTTAGTTTCATCTAACGGATTACCAATTACAATTTGTCCATAAGCACCCACAATTGCATCTCTTACTTTATCGTAAACAGATTCGTGAATGATCAACCTTCTGGTAGAAGTACAACGTTGTCCAGCAGTACCAACCGCGCCAAATACAGCCCCAGGAACCACTACTTTTAAATCGGCAGTTGGTGTAATAATAATAGCATTATTCCCCCCTAATTCTAATAAAGATTTTCCGAAACGTTCTGCAACAGTAGCTCCTACAATTCTTCCCATACGAGTAGATCCTGTAGCAGAAATTAATGGAATACGAGTATCAGTCGTCATCATTTCACCTACTTTATAGTCACCATTAATGATACAAGAAATTCCTTCTGGAAGGTTATTTTCTTTTAAAATAGCTGCTATAATGTTTTGACAAGCTATCGAGCAAATAGGTGATTTTTCTGAAGCTTTCCAAACACATACATCTCCACAAATCCAGGCTAAGGCTGTATTCCAAGACCAAACTGCTACTGGAAAATTAAATGCAGAAATAATACCTACGATTCCAATTGGATGCCATTGCTCACGCATGACATGTCCTGGACGTTCCGATGGAATGGTTTGACCGTTTAATTGTCTTGAAAGACCCACTGCAAAATCACAGATATCAATCATTTCTTGAACCTCTCCATAACCTTCTTGTAATGATTTCCCCATTTCGTAAGAAACCAATTGCCCTAAAGGTTCTTTTAATTCTCTTAATTTATTACCAAACTGACGAACAATTTCACCTCTTTGAGGAGCTGGAACTTTTCTCCATTCTTTGTAAGCAGCTTGAGCCGTATCGATTACTCGATCATAATCTTCACGAGAAGTTGTTGTTACTTTTCCTATTAACTTCCCATCAACAGGCGAATAGGAAGAAATCATATCTCCTTCCGAAAACCAGTTACTTCCAGTCGAAGTTCCTTTATTTATCTGATTAACTCCTAATTTTTCTAATGCACTTTCAATTCCAAATTTGTTTGCAGCAGTAGCCATATATTTATTATTTTATTATTCTAAAATGAGTGTGCAAAGGTAGTTATTCCTTGGAAGATTTTAAAAAATATTAAAGAATGAAAAAAATAAAGAAAAATAAGACAAAAAGGGTTAATTTTCAATAGTTCATAGACCTGATCCATAAAAATTCTGCAATTATCGTAAGTCTTTAATTCCTCTAAATCATAATAGATTTTAAAATGAAGTTGAAAAATCTATTATTTACCTATATATCTCTCATCAGCTTCCATCACCTCACCTGTTTTTGGACAAGTTCTGAGCTTTTCATCTGAATAGAATCTCTTAAAAACCGGAAAAAAATCCTTTTCTACATTAGTTAATTTAAAATACTCTTCGTAAAGCAACTCATTGGCAGTATCCGAAAACCACATTAAACCATCTTTATCGTTTTTATTTCTTTTTCTTTCTATTACTAGTCCAATTGAACCTGCTGACCTAATTGGGGAATGAGGCACTTTAGGCGGCAAAAGAAACATCTCTCCTTCACTGATTGGGTATTCTACCAACTTCCCATTTTGTTGTGTTTTCACAACAATATCTCCTTCAATTTGATAAAACAACTCTTCTGTTTCATTATAATGGTAGTCTTTTCTTGCATTAGGGCCAGCCACAATCATTACAATATAATCCTCTGATTCAACATATAAGTTTTTATTTCCTACTGGAGGTTTTAGTAAGTGTCTATTGTCATCAATCCATTTCTGTAAGTTAAAGGGTCTTGCAATTGCCATAGTCGTATTTTTATATTGATTTAGGTAAAAATACGGTAAATGGTTGAATTGAAAAAGTGAGTACTGTTTTCCTTTAAAGTCAGAAGATTTTTTAAGACAGCTCTATTTTTTTAGCTATCCGGTTTAAAATTAACTAAATAACGTAAAATAGCATTCATGTTAAATCGGCTTTAATCAATTTGCTTATTTTAGTTCCATGAAAAAAAGTTTCTTATCTATTGTTTTAGTATTATTAATAGTACTATCATGTAAACCATCGAAAAAAGATTTAGAATACAATTACTTATTAAATAATTGGAAGTTTTCTCAAGAAGGGGATTCTATTTGGAAACCAGCATCTATTCCTGGGACTGTCCAAACCGATTTATTAAATTTAGATGAAATCCACCATCCATTTATTGGCACAAATGAAGATTCTATACAATGGATTTCAAAAAAAAATTGGAGCTACAAAACAGCCGTTTCAGTTACAGAAGAAACACTCTTAAAGTCAAAACATTTTTTACGTTTTGAAGGCTTGGATACTTATGCCGACATCTATTTAAATGACCAGCTTTTATTAAAAACCAATAATGCCTTTAGGAGGTGGGAGGTGGATGTAAGTGATGTATTAAAGCTTGAAAACGAATTGAAAATCATTTTAAATTCTACCGATTCTATTGAAAAAACAGAAGCCGAAAAACTAGATTACGAACTGCCAGAATCTCCTCGAGTTTTTACCCGTAAACCACAATATCAATACGGATGGGATTGGGGGCCTACTGTTAAAACAATGGGTATTACTAAGGACATCGCTCTTATTTCCTATGATAAAATTCGTTTTAAAAGTGTATTTCTAAAAACTAATTCCATTTCAGAAGCAAAGGCTGAAATTTCTGCTGAATTAATCATCCATACTCAAACAAAAGAAGAAGTCATTGTTCAAATAACCAATAATGATACTCAAGAAATATTTGAATCTATTATTACTGTTATCCCTGAGAAACAAGAATATAAAGTCCCATTTTTAATTAAAAATCCAATACTATGGTGGACCCACAATTTAGGTAATCCTCATTTATACAATATTGATGTGGAGCTATTAAATAAAGGGTTTCAAAAAACTTCTTTTACAAAAAAACTAGGAATTCGGTCTATCGAATTAGTCACCGATAAGGACTCTATAGGAGAAAGTTTTTATTTTAAACTCAATGGCAAACCAGTTTATATGAAAGGGGCTAATTACATTCCGCAAAACATATTTCTTCCGGAAGTTGATCAAGGAAATTATGTAAAATTAATTAATGATGTTGTAGACTCCAATATGAATATGCTCCGTGTCTGGGGAGGTGGCGTTTATGAAGACAACTTCTTTTACCAACTTTGTGATGCAAAAGGCATTTTGGTTTGGCAAGATTTTATGTTTGCTTGCGCAATGTATCCAGGCGATAATTTTTTTTTAGAAAATGTAAAACAGGAAGCCATTGAAAATATAAAAAGATTGCGACAACATCCAAGTATAGCCCTTTGGTGTGGAAATAATGAAAATAGCGAAGGATGGCATCTTTGGGGCTGGAAAGATGGTAAGACCGCAGCGCAACAACAAAAAATTTGGAAGGGGTATGATGCTGTGTTTAAACAAATTCTACCTCAAGTAGTGGACAGCTTGCATTCTTCTGTTGCTTATTGGGAAAGTTCTCCTAAATTTGGTCGAGGAGATAAAAGATATCAATTTGAGGGCGATACGCATGATTGGTGGGTATGGCATGATGGCTATCCTTTTGAGCATTTTGAAGAAAAAGTGCCTCGATTTATGAGTGAATTTGGATTTCAATCCTTTCCGAGTTACGAAACCATTAAGTATTTTACAGAAAAAGATTCAATTGATATGAATCATCCATCTTTTAATAATCATCAAAAACATGCTAGAGGTTTTTCTTTAATTATAGAATATATGGAACGTGATTTCCCTGTTCCAGTTAATGGAGAGGATTATGTGTATATGAGTCAGGTACTTCAAGCATATGGAATGACCAAAGGAATTTATGCACATCGTAGAGCAAAACCATATAATATGGGCACTTTATATTGGCAATTAAACGATTGTTGGCCGGCAGTTTCTTGGTCGAGTATTGATGGTTTAGGCAATTGGAAAGCGTTACAATATCAAGCAAAAAAAGCTTTTGAAAAT
>SGZC01000039.1 GCA_004213605.1 Flavobacteriales bacterium | reverse complement strand
ACTCTCATCATACCGTTCACACCTCCTGATAATCCCCAAGAAGTAATGTCATTTCCAGATGTAACATCTAATTGATAGCCCATCTCAAGTCCAATATAAACTTTTGGCATTATATAGTAGTCAGCACCTAAAAATGCTGCACCACCAATGGAGAATCCGTTATTGTCAGTTTCATTACCAGCATCATCAGTTGTAGTACCAGCATCAAAATATCCTAAACCAGCACCATAACCCCAATAAGTAGATAAGCGTTCTGCACCGGTAAGATGGTTTTCAATACCATATCCTAAAGCAACTTCATAAGTCATATCTGACCCTTCTACTCCAGTATCTGCTACACTAAGAGAAGCAGCCCAACGAACAGCTCTAGAATCAGACTTGAATTGTCTCATCAAAACAGTAGCTCCATCTCTATCAGCAAACATAGCTACAGCTTCTAAATTTGGCATAAAACTAAATTCAAAAGCAGTATCGCCTTCACCAGGCTTATTAAAAGTTCCTGCATTAGTTGTAATCTGTGCTGAAGCAAAGCTAAAACTTACTAAAGCAATAAAAAGTAATAAATTTTTCATAATATTTATAATTTTAGATTATTATTACTCAAAATTAAATTAAAGAACAATACTATTATACCATGAAGTAAATACGTTATTAACAATTAATTGTTAATAACTTAAAATGAGCGCATATACATAAACAACTGTTAAACAGTTGTTTATGTTAAATTGTCAAATATTAAATCTAGTTAAAAAATAATTTTAAATAATTATCAACAATTTAACAGCCTCTAAAAAAAATTAAATTTAAAGAAGTGTCCAACCAATGGATAGACTAAAAACCCTATTTTTTACATCGACAACTTCTGGAAAAACTTCAGTAAGACCAAAATTATAACGACCGTCAACTCTAAAGCCTAAAGGTAAATCTAAACCAAGTCCTACGACACCAGAAACATCATTTGATTCGGTAGGAATAACATCATCATCGTTTACGATTACACCGAATTGTGGGCCAAGATGTATATTAAGTCTTTTAATGAGGTAGTATTTAAATACCACCGGTATGTTTACATAACCTAAGTCAACTTTACCAACGTCTAACTCAGCGCCTTGTTGAGAATAAAGTACATCTCCTTGAATCGCAATTTTGTCGTTAAATTTGATCGTAAAAAAACCACCAAGGTTTAAACCTGTTTTAGTATCTACGTTCGGAAAATCAGTTAGTGTTGCAAAATTCGCACCTACTTTAATACCCAAATCTATCCCTTGTGAAAATGATTTAAAACTGAATAAAAAAATGAGCGTAATAAAAATTGTTTTTTTCATAATTATTTAGTTTAGTTTAGTTTAGTTTATCAAATATATTAATTTCTAGATTTGTTTTGTAGATATTTAAACATTATGTTTAATGAATATAATTAACCATAGGTATACAAATGAACTGGCTTGATGCTTTAAAATATTATCAAGATTATTTAAGAATAGAAAGAGGCTTATCGGATAATTCTATTAAAAACTATTCTTTTGATATAAAAAAACTCATAAAATGGCTTAAAACTTCATCAATTATAGATTCTCCTTTAGTAATTAAAAGAGAAATCATCCAAGAATTTATTTATCATATTGCAAAGGAGATTCATCCAAGTTCTCAAAGCAGAATCATTTCTGGATTAAAAGGTTTTTTTAATTATTTAGTTTTTGAAGAGTATCGAGCCACAAATCCTGTTGATCACATAGAAAGCCCTAAAATTGGAAGAAAGTTACCGGACACACTCTCTGTAAAAGAAATAGATCATTTAATTGCTGCTATAGACTTAAGCAATCCTCAAGGAGAAAGGAATAGAGCTATCATTGAAATACTTTACGGTTGTGGCTTGCGTGTTTCAGAATTAATAAATCTTAAAGTATCTGATTTATTTTTTGAAGAGGGATTTGTTAAAGTTACGGGGAAAGGTAACAAACAACGGTTTATTCCTATTGGACCTACAACTGTAAAATATATAACTATTTATATTTCTGAAATCAGATCATTTCAAAACATTAAGCCCTCAGCTAAAGACACGTTATTTTTAAATATAAGAGGGAATAATCTTACAAGAGCCATGATATTTCATATCGTAAAGGAATTATCAAGTAAAGCTGGAATTCATAAAAAAATCAGTCCACATACTTTTAGGCACTCCTTTGCAACACACCTTTTAGAAAATGGTGCAGATCTGAGAGCGATTCAACAAATGTTGGGTCATGAAAGTATTACTACCACAGAAATTTATACCCACATTGATAAAAGTCATTTAACCCAAATAATTAATAACTTTCATCCAAGAAGATAATTATTTTGCAATATTCACTGCTCTTGTTTCTCTAATAACCGTAACTTTTACTTGACCCGGATAGGTCATTTCTGTTTGGATTTTTTGAGAAATATTAAAAGATAACTCTGAGGCTTTTTCATCACTTACCTTTTCACTTTCTACCATAACTCGCAGTTCTCGACCAGCTTGAATGGCATATGCCTTATTAACACCTTTAAAGCCGAAAGCGACTTCTTCCAAATCCTTCAAACGTTGAATGTAGGAATCCAATACTTGTCTTCTTGCCCCAGGTCTCGCTCCGCTTATCGCATCGCAAACTTGAATTATGGGCGACAATAAGTTGTTCATTTCAATTTCATCATGATGGGCTCCAATCGCATTACAAACATCTGGTTTTTCCCCATGTTTTTCGGCTAATTGCATCCCAAATAAAGCATGCGGTAATTCTGTTTCTGTTTCTGGAACCTTTCCGATATCATGTAACAAACCAGCTCTTTTAGCTAATTTCGGATTCAACCCAAGTTCAGAGGCCATCACTCCGCAAAGTTTAGACACTTCTCGAGAATGTTGTAACAAGTTTTGGCCATAGGAGGACCGGAACTTCATTCTACCCACCGTTTTAATTAATTCTGGATGGAGTCCATGAATACCAAGATCAATTACCGTTCTCTTTCCTACTTCTTTGATCTCCTCTTCTATCTGTTTTTTTGTTTTTTTAACTATTTCTTCAATTCTGGCAGGGTGGATACGCCCATCAGTAACTAATTTGTGTAAGGATAGACGAGCTATTTCTCTTCTAACGGAATCAAAACAAGATAGAATAATGGCATCTGGTGTATCGTCAACTATTATTTCTACACCAGTAGCAGCCTCTATTGCACGGATATTTCTACCTTCTCGTCCAATAATTCGACCTTTGACATCATCACTCTCTAAATTAAAAACAGACACACAATTTTCTACAGCCTCCTCTGTACCAATTCGTTGAATGGTATTAATAATTACTTTTTTTGCTTCTTGTTGAGCGGTTAATTTAGCTTCTTCTAACGAATTTTGTATGTAAGCCATGGCATCTGTTTTGGCTTCATCTTTGATAGTTTCCATCAACTGGGCTTTTGCATCGTCTGCAGAGAGGCTTGAAATAACTTCAAGCTGTTCTACTTGTCTTCGATGCATTTTATCAATTTCTGTTTGTCGTTTGTCTAGAAAAGACAAACGTTCATCATAATCTTTTTTCTTTGACTCTAAACCTAAAGTTAAATTTTTAGCTTTTGCTAATTCGCTTGTTACTTTAGATTCTTTTTCTCTTGCTCTCTTCTCTGATTCAGATATTTTTTTATCTCTATTTAAGATGACTCTTTCATGTTCGGCCTTTAATTCTAAAAATTTTTCTTTCGCCTGCAACATTTTATCCTTCTTTAAGGAATCTGCATCTTTATCTGCTTGTTTAGCTATAGAAGCCGCTCTTTTTTTTGCAGATTTAACTATATCTGATGCTTTATTTTTTTCAAGAATTTTAGCAATTATAAAACCTACTATCATCGCTATGACTCCTATTATTAGGGGTAATATTATATCATTCATATGTATATTCTTTTGACTTCAAGTATTCACCTACTTGAGTTGTTTTCATAAAAAAAGCCTACATTAATATCGGGTTTTGTATAAACTCCTTAAAACAAGTTTAGGGTTAATTAGTTGGTCAAGTATCCGCTCTCCCTGAGGACACGGCTCGCTTTTGCAACTATAACTCGCCCTTTTTAAAGAATTCGCGTTGAGTTTACCAAAAATAGTATTAATGTAGGCAGTAACCTTATTTTAAAGAACGTTACGATTTAAAAATCGTGCAACATTTGATTTAATTTTTCAATTTTATTTTCAATATGTTGGCTATCTTCTGTTTTATCTATTTGTTTTTGTTCTACTTGAGTTGCAAACTGTAATGCGCACATAGCCAATACATCTTGCTTATCTCTTACAGCATAACTTTTTTCAAACCTTTTAATCATTTCATCTATCTTTTTAGTAGCTTTTCTTAAAGCTTCTTCTTGCTCTGGGGTAGTTGTTAAAGGATAAACCCTGTCTGCTATTGATAGTTTTATTTTTTGTTGGCCTGACATTTTAATTTATTCTGAAAGTTGAGTTATGCATTTGTCAATTTCCCGAACCAATTCATTTATTTTGAGTTTTGTTTCTCGTTTATGGTTGTTACTGCCTAGCATTGAATTAGCTATTTTTAATGTTTTACATTCATCCTTCCAAGCATCAATATCTTTAAGGTATCGTTCTTGTTTAGATTTTAAAATTATAATTTCTTCATCCAGTTTTATCTTTAAACGCTTCAAATTCTCGTGTTCTTGAAGAAGATTAACGACCTTATTCTCTAGAGAATCAACAATTTCTGATAAATTACTCATTCATAATTAATTCAATACTATACTTACAAAGTTAACAATCGGTTGCTGAAAAGCCAATTAAAAAGTAAATAATTTTGTAATATTGATAACTTATCTGAAAAATTGATTAACTCCCAACAATTTATTGTAGCGTATTATTAATTTTACACTATGAAAAAGATTAAAGTTTTAGTATTCCTTTGCTGTTTTTCTCTATGCGCTCAGGAAGAAATTCCTGAAGATTATTTTGAAAATCCCGTTAAAATTCCACTAATTCTCTCAGGAAATTTTGGAGAATTAAGAACCAATCATTTTCATAGTGGATTGGATATAAAAACGCAACAACAATCGGGTATTCCAATTTATGCGCCAGCCGACGGTACCATCTATCGAATTAAAATCTCTCATTTTGGTTATGGTAAAGCACTTTATATCAAACATCCGAATGGATTTCGGACGGTTTATGCACATCTAAAAAAATATAATGAACCTATTCAAAAATTTGTTAAAGATGCTCAATACAAAAAGGAGACCTATGAAATTGAATTATTTCCTGAAGAAAACAGTCTACAAGTAAAAAAAGGATCACTAATCGGATATACCGGAAATAGTGGAAGTAGCGATGGACCGCATCTACATTTTGAAATAAGAGATAAAAATTCTCGCCCTATGAACCCCCTTTTATTTGGGATTAGTATCCCAGACACCAAAAAACCAGTTATAACAGACGTTTTTGTCTATCCATTAACAAAAGATTCTCAAATTAATCAATCTCAAAACCCAGTTAAAATCAGACTTATTTTACAAAAAGATGGATCTTATAAATCTGAAAATATATCTGCATATGGAAAGATTGGGTTTGGTATTTCTGTTTTTGACCAACAAAATGGGGCTTCCAATAAGAATGGGGTTTATGAAATTGACACCTTTTTCAATGGAAAACAAAATTTTAATGTTGTTTTTGAAAAATTTTCATTTGCTGAGACCAGTTATATAAATAGATACATTGATTATAATCATTATAAAAATAATAAGAATCGTATTCAGAAACTTTTTAGACAATCAAACAATCCTTTAAGTATTATAAGAAATGAAAATAAAAACGGAATTCTTGATATTCAAAATCAATTAAATTCCAATTACTTAATTAAAATAACTGATTTCAGCAATAATAGTATTTCAATTTCAATTCCTATAAAAGGCGATCAGCTTGAAATACTAGAGCCTAAAATCATTCATAAAACAGACGATTTTATATATGCTCAAGAGGGCTCTTCCATAACAAAAGGTAAGTTTAATATTTACATTCCAGCTAATAGTTTTTATGAAGACACCTATTTAAATATAGTTGCTAATGTTGACACTTTAAAACTGCATGAAGATATTATACCACTTCATAAAAATATCACTTTAGCAACAGATGTATCCAATTATAATAACACAGATATTGATAAACTCTATATTGGTAGGCTTAATTATAAAAAAGCACCCTATTACGTAAAAACCTACAGAAAAGGGAACAAACTTACTGCAAAAACAAAAAAATTAGGCACCTACGTTTTAACAGTTGACACAAAAAATCCAGAAATTAAACCTCTTAATTTTTTAAATAAAAAATGGATAAGCAATAACAAAACTCTAAAAATCAAAATCTCTGATGATTTAAGTGGAATAAGTTCCTATAGAGCTACCATTAACGGAAAGTTTATTTTGATGGAATATGATTATAAAAAAGATGTTCTAACTTACGATTTTGGTGATAAAATCATTTCTGAAACAGAAAATAATTTGAAACTAATTGTTATTGATAATGTTGGAAATAATACTACATTTGAATCAACTTTTTTTAGAAAACAAACCTAGAGTAAATTTGAAAACATATACTTCGCTTCTCCTATTTCTTTTTATCATCATTTCCAGTACTCTTTCAGCTCAAAACGCTATTATAAAAGGTATTGTTCTTGATGAAAACAACATTCCTATTTCTGAGGTAAATGTTAGTATTGGTATTGGGGGCACGCAAACAAATTTTGATGGATTTTTCGTTCTTGAAGTTCCTTCTAAAAAGAAATTAGATTTGGTGTTTTCTCACGTTACATTTAAAAATATAAAAATTTCTGTCCCTTCTTTGAGTCCTAATGCTGACTTTGAAATAAATCCTGTAATGAGTTTAGCTATTGAGCAAATTGGAGAGGTCGTAATTTCAAGAAATAAAAGAAAAAGAATAGAGGGAATTACCACTATAAGCCCTGAAGCTGTCAGAAAAATACCTGGAGCAAACGCAGGAGTTGAAAATTTAATCAAATCTTTGCCAGGCGTCAATAGTAATAATGAATTAAGCACGCAGTATGCAGTTAGGGGTGGAAACTACGATGAAAACCTAGTCTATGTAAATGAAATTGAAGTGTATAGACCCTTTTTAATAAGAAGTGGTCAGCAAGAAGGTTTTAGTTTTGTAAATACTGATTTAACCTCTAAAATTGATTTTTCTGCAGGAGGTTTTCAAGCTAAATATGGTGATAAGCTTTCTTCTGTTTTAGATATTACATACCGAAAGCCCGTAGCTTTTGAAGCTTCCGCAGACTTAAGCTTATTAGGTGTAAATGTTTCTTCCGGAGGGGTTTCTAAAAACGGAAGATTTAACGGTATTGTGGGTGCCCGTTACAGAAATAATAGTCTTTTTGTAAATTCAACAGAAACTGAATCAAATTATAGACCAGTTTTTGCAGATGCCCAAGCTTATTTAACTTATAAGATCACCAATAAATTTGAATTAAATTTCCTTGGAAATATATCCATCAACGATTATCAATTTGAACCACTGACCAGACAAACTAATTTTGGGACAATTACAGACCCTGTCGCATTGCTAGTTTTTTATGAAGGACAAGAAGTAGATCAATATCAAACTTATTTTGGAGCTCTAAAAGGAACCTATGCGGTATCAGATAATTATACAGCAAAATTAATTGGTTCCATCTACCATTCAAAAGAACAAGAGCATTATGATATTTTTGCTGAATATAGATTAGGAGAAGTAAATACAGATATTGGAGGTGAAGATCTGGGTGAAGTTGAGTTTACAGAAGGAATTGGTTCTCAATTAACTCATGCAAGAAATGATTTAGATGCCTTGTTTATCAATTTAGAACATAAAGGAATCTTATCGATTGAAGATAATCAAGTAGATTATGGAATAAAATACACTCATGAAGATATTCGAGATCGAATCCAAGAATATGAAGTTATAGATTCGGCTGGATTCTCCATTCGTCCTCCAATTGGGGATTTAGGCAATAATGAACCTTATGACCCATTTGTATCCCCGATAGTTCCTTATACTTCTATTAGAGCAACTAATGATGTTCAAATTGACCGTATTTCTGGCTTTATTCAATGGAGTAGAAGGACTAACATAGGAGAAAGTGACCTTTGGCTTAACGCAGGTGTTAGAGGACATCACTGGACCGTGGGTGGAAAAGGACTGACTAGTAATTCACAAACTGTCTTTAGTCCGAGAGTTCAAGCATCATTGAAACCCGACTGGAATGCTGATATTCTTTTTAGAATTTCAGGTGGTTTTTATCATCAACCCCCTTTATACAGAGAATTAAGAGATTCATTAGGTGCTGTAAACACCAAAGTGAAAGCTCAACAATCAATTCACATAGTATTAGGAAATGATTATAGTTTTGACCTCTGGGGCAGACCATTTACGTTAAATTCTGAGCTATATTATAAATCATTAACTGATGTAAACCCCTATACACTTGAAAATGTAAGAATACGTTATCGAGCAAGAAATAATGCTGTAGCTTATGCGTATGGAGCTGATGTAAGGCTAGCAGGAGAATTTGTACCAGGAACTGAAAGTTGGGTAAGTGTTGGATATTTAAAAACAGAGGAAAATATAGAGGATAGAGGATATATTTTTAGGCCCACTGATCAACGATTAAAGTTTTCAGTTTTATTCCAAGATTATATAAAAGTGATTCCAGACTTAAAATTATATTTGAACTTAACCTATAATACTGGTCTACCAGGTGGATCACCTAGTTATGCAGATCCCTACAATTTCCAGACGAGATTACCCGACTACAAAAGAGCTGATGTAGGTTTTTCGTATATTTTAATAAACGAAAATAAATTAAAAAAAACGGGGGTTTTGAAACCTTTTAAAGAGTTGACTTTAGGCCTTGAGATTTTTAATATTTTCGACGTTCAGAATTCTATTACCAACACCTTTGTAAGAGACGTCTATACAAAAGTGCAATATGCAATTCCTAATTATTTAACACCTCGTGTACTTAATATTAGGACCACAATGAAATTTTAGAGTCTTAAGAATTGATTAATTCTTTTAACGTTTGAATTACAAAGTCTACCTCTTCTCTGGTATTGTAGGTAGAAAACGAAAATCGAACCGATGGTTTTAACATGTCCTCTTTTGATAATATTTCTGATAATACATGTGAACCACTTATGCTTCCACTCTGGCATGCAGATCCTTTTGAACACGCGATTCCTTTTAAATCAAGTTGAAAAAGTACAAGGGATGCTTTTTGCGGTGAAATAGGCAATAAAACATTTAGCAGTGTATAGGTACTCATATCATCATCGCCACAGCAACCATTCAGTTTAGCAGTTGGAATTTCTTTTAACAAGGTATCTTTGAAGTATTTTTTTATCGATTTTATATAATTGGTTTCTTCAGCAAGATGTTGGTAGGACAATTTTAAAGCTTCATTAAGACCTGCTACTGCATAAACAGCCTCAGTCCCGGCCCTGAGACCTCGTTCTTGAGCTCCCCCCTTTATAGACGATTTTAAACCTGAATTTTTTCGAATAAAAGCAAAGCCAATACCTTTTGGACCATGAAACTTGTGGGCTGCTACTGCAGCAAAATCGATTGGAATTTTTGAAAAATCTAAGCTATAATGACCAGCAGATTGAACAGTATCACTGTGAAACAAAGCATCGTTATTTTTACAAATAGTGGCTACTTTTTCAATATTTAAAATATTACCAATTTCATTATTAACATGCATTAAACTCACTAAAGTTTTTGATGAAGAATTTTTCAAAAGTTTTTCAAAATGATCATAATTGATCATACCGTTTTGATCTAATTGAACATAGTCTATCTGAATATTAAGTTCATTGCTCAAATCCTGTATCGTATGTAAAACAGCATGATGTTCTATTTTACTCGTTATTATTCGTTCTACTCTTAAGTCTCTTACACAACTGTTAATTATCAAATTATCTGCTTCCGTTCCTCCTGATGTAAAAATTATTTCTGCTGGAGATACTTTAAAATGAGTAGCTATTTCTTTTCTGCAATTTTCAAGAATTGATTTGGAGGATCTCCCGATAGAATGGGTTGAAGAAGGATTCCCAAATTCTGTACTTAATATTTCTGCTATCTTATCAACTACCTCTTTTCTGACCTGAGTTGTCGCTGCGTTATCAAAATAAATTTTTCTCATAATGGGCAAAAATACAATTTATTATAGTTTATAAATAAAGAAAAATTGTTTCTTTGTAGGAATAGATTTCTTTATGCGTAAAATTCTTTTTATTTCAATAATACTTGGCTCCTTAGCATCTTGCAATGATGGTGATGTGATTGTAACGGATTTTAACTTTATCAATAATAATTTGAAAACATGTGGAGGCATAGGTTCTTATACTTTTTATAATATCAATAACTCCTCTGCAGCTGAAAGCATCTCTCTTGTTCTTGAAACAAATGATATTTTATTTATTGATTCTGGAATTAATGAATACCTATTAAACGGGACATCGTATTGGGTTAATTATAGAAAATATGATGCCGATATTGATGATAATTACTTTTGCAGTAGTATCCCTCCTGTATCACCAAATGTTATCAATGAATATTATGGTGCATCTGGATTGGTTCAACTTAAAACGATTGTAGTTAAGGATGATGAAGATGGGATTATAGAAGATACAACTAGCGAACTAGATTCTGATAACGATGGACTATTAGATTTCTTTGACAATGATGATGATGGAGATAATGTCCCTACAATAAATGAGTTAGGACCCGACTTTTTGGAAGGAATTTCTGAATTTCCTTTAGATACAGATGGTGATCTAATTCCTGATTATTTGGATGTGGATGATGATAATGATCTTATTTTAACTAGATATGAAGATGCAAACGGAGATTTAGATCCAACTAACGATTTTACTACCCCTAATATACCTAATTATTTAAATGAAAATATTGCAGATAACAATATCATTGATCAGTATAGAATTCATACCTATCAACTAACGAGTGATATTGAATTAATAATCAACAACCTTATTCTAGTTAACGGGTCAGAGCAAATAACCAAAGAAACGATGGTGCTTGGGACTCAGAATAATGTAATTGACGGAACCGTTTCGCTTACACCAGAATTTTAAAGAGCTAGTGTTTACCTTGAAAAATATAAACCTCTGTAGCGCCTAGTCCATATTTATGATAATCAGCATCATAAAACTTTAGACATCCTTCGTATTCTTTGAGGACTCTTATTAATTCGTACTTTAAAACTCCCTCACCAACACCATGAATGAATACAATTTTTTGTATTTTTTTTGCTATTGCAAAAGCTATTTTTCTCCTAGCAGTTTCTAATTGAAAATTTAATATTTCAAAATTATCCATATTTCTGGTATTTGGAACTAGTTGATGGATATGTAAATCCACTTCCATTTGAGGAGACTTTCTCTCTTTTGGTTTTACTTTTAGAGAATTTTTATGTTTATTTTCTTCTTTTTCAGAAATAATTTCTGAAATATTTTCTATGGAATTTGTTAGGTCAGACAATTCAATTGATTGGTAGACTAATTCTTTTTTTAGATATTGTTGTTGAAAGCCATCCAAGTCAATTATAGTAATATTATTTCCTGCAATAGATACAATCTTTCCGGAAATATCTTCATCTAAAACCGAAACATAATCACCAAGTTTCATCTATTAAAATCAAATTCGTTGATAGTCTTTTTAATTATTGAAATACAATCTAAAAGTTGTTTTTCTGTAATTATTAAAGGTGGTGCAAAACGAATTATATTACCATGTGTTGGTTTTGCTAACAAACCATTATCTCTTAGCTTTAGACAAATATTCCAAGCTGTTTTACTTTCTTCAGTATCATTAATTAATATTGCATTTAACAAACCTTTACCTCGAACAGATTTAACTAAATTATTTTCTAAAGCAAAATCAGATAATTCTTTTCTAAAAATAATTCCTAATTTTTCAGCATTATCAGCTAATTTTTCATCAACAGCTACCTTTAATGCTGCCATAGCAATACTACAACCTAAAGGATTACCTCCAAAAGTAGAACCATGTTCTCCTGGTTTAATCGTCATCATTATTTCATTATTAGCTAAAGCTGCAGAAACTGGAAAAACTCCTCCAGATAGAGCTTTACCTAAAATTAAAATATCTGGTTTGACACCTTCATGTTGACAGCAATATAACTTTCCTGTTCTTGAAATTCCTGTTTGAACTTCATCTGCAATAAAAAGAACATTTTTTGATTTACATAAGTCATATGCCTTTCTTAAATATCCATCATCAGGCACTAAAACTCCAGCCTCTCCTTGTATGGGTTCTACCATATAACCAGCAACATTAGGGTCCTCTAAAGCCTTCTCTAAAGCCTTTAAATCATTATATTTTATAATTTCGAAACCTGGTAAATATGGGCCATAGTCATTAAATGCACTTGGATCAGTAGATGAAGATACCGCTGCCAGAGTCCTGCCCCAAAAATTATTTTCAGCAAATAAAATTTTTGCTTTATTTTTTTTAATTCCTTTTACTTTATAAGCCCACTTTCTGCATAATTTTAATGCGGTTTCACCCCCTTCGACACCAGTATTCACAGGTAATATTTTATCGTAACCAAATAATTCAGTTATATATTTTTCATATTTTCCTAACACATTATTATGAAATGCACGAGATGTTAGTGTTAATAAATCTGCTTGATTCTTAAGAGCATGAATTATTTTAGGATGACAATGCCCTTGATTAACTGCAGAATAAGCGGATAGAAAATCATAATATTTTTTTCCCTCTACATCCCAAAGAAATACACCTTCACCTCGTTCTAAAACGACAGGTAAGGGATGGTAATTATGTGCTCCGTATCTTTTTTCTAAATCAATCGCTTGTTGCGAAGTTAATTGGTCTAAAATAGCCATTTTTAATAATTTAAATTTATAAAATAACCATTCCTTGTCTACCTTTATCCTTTCGAAGTGTACGAAAATTCAGCGTGGGAAAGAAATCATCCTTGACTTCGCAATTTACTAAATTTAAATTATTATGCACATCATTTTAATGAGTATTCTTCTTATAAAGTCTTATCTTTTACTAATATTGTATCTTAATAAGATTACATAAACACATGCCTAAAAGAGAAAGAAATAAATTTGTTACTAGAGGTCAAATACTAGAGTTAAAAATTGAAGATTATGCGTTTGGAGGAAAGGGTATTTCTAGAATCAGGACAGAGGAAGGAGTATTTATAATATTTGTGCCAAATACTTTACCTGGACAAACAGTTAAAGCACAAGTGAATAAATCGAGTAAAAAATATGCAGAATGCAAATTAATAGATATAATTAAACATTCAATTAACGAAATCTCAGTTCCTTTTCAAGATATACCTGGCGCTCCCTATATTAAATTACCGATAGAATTACAGCATAAATATAAAAAAGAAAGCACACTTTCTCTATTTAAACGTATTGGTAAAGTTCCAAATATTGATGATCTATTTGATGAATTGATAAGTTCTCCAAATATATTTCATTATAGAAATAAAATGGAGTATGGATTTTCAGCGATTGGCTACGACAGAGACAATAAA
>SGZC01000038.1 GCA_004213605.1 Flavobacteriales bacterium | reverse complement strand
GTTGGCTGATTCTACGGCTCCTTCATTTAAAGCGTTTCTGATTTTTGTGGAACTTATGGAAACATTTTCTAATTGCTGAGCGGATATTTCAATTACTTCAAAATCGTAAGTTTTGCCAAATTCTATTAAATCATCGATGGTAGCATTTCTGTTTCTCCCAAATTGATGGTCATAGCCAACAATAATTTTTTTAATATGTAATTGATTTACTAGAATATCTCTAACAAAATCCAATGCTGATAATCTGGAAAACTCTCTGGTAAAAGGCTGAATGATTAAATTAGAAATTCCTGTTTTTTCAATCATTTGCGTTCGTTCTTCTATGGTGTTTATTAGCTTTAAAGAAGATTCTTTTTGAAGTACCATTCTTGGATGAGGAAAAAAACTAACTAAAATAGACTCCAATTCATTTGTAAGAGCAGTTTTATTAAGTTGCTTTAAAATCTTTTGATGCCCCATATGAACTCCGTCAAAGGTTCCTATAGTAATAATAGTGGGCTTTGTTTTTTGATAAGCAGCAATCGAATTATAAACCTTCATATTATTTTCCGTTAAAGGAATTCATTGTATTGGTTATACCTGCTAAGCCAAAAGATACTATTGCTTCTACAGCTTTTTCAAGTCGTTCAGGAAGTAACTCTTCTTCTTCTTTAATCCATTCTCCTAGAACATAGTCCACTTGTCGAGCCTTTGAAAAAGCATTTCCAATTCCAAATCTAAACCGATTGTATTGGTTGGTATTTAAAATAAGTTGAGTGTCTTTGAGGCCGTTGTGTCCGCCATCGCTACCTTTTGTTTTAATTCTAAAAGTTCCAAATTTTAAATTTAAATCGTCGGTTACTACCAATAAATTATCTAATGGAATTTTTTCTTTTTCGAGCCAATATCGTACCGCCTTTCCACTTAAATTCATAAAGGTACTTGGCTTTAATAAAACAAAAGATCTCCCTTTTAAATTGTAAACAGCTATATCACCAAGTTTTTTACGTTCAAAAGTGAGATCTGTTTTATTTGCAAAAAAATCTAGAATTTTAAAACCAATATTATGTCTGGTATTTGCATATTTAGGGCCAATATTTCCCAAACCTACAATTAGAAATTTTTTCATAGGGTCACCATCAGTTAGTTTTCTGTTGGAATTTTTTCCGTAAAGTTTTCTTAAAAATGAAAACATAAAATTAGTTAACTCTTGTAAAAATAAAAAAAGCATCCCATATAAATGGAATGCTTTATAAGTATATTTAATAAAAGTAGTTTATTCTTCTGCTGGAGTTTCTTTAGCAGCTCCTTCAGCAGCAGCTCCTTCAGTAGCAGCTCCTTCAGTAGCAGCTCCTTCTTCTCCTTCTTCTCCTTCTTCTCCTTCGTCTTCGTCTTCTTCGTCTTCAATGGCAACACGAGATGTTCTGACTTGACAAACAACTCTACTGTCATCTTGAAGTATTACAAATCCTTCACCAGTTAGTTTTCCAACAGTTAGTGTAGATCCAATTTTCATTTCAGAAATATCAGCATTTAAAAAATCAGGAAGATCTTTCGGTAATGCTTTTACTCTTAATGAACGTCTTACAATACGTAAAACACCACCATTACGAACTCCTGGAGCGTTTCCAGTTATACGTACCGGAATTTCCATACTAACTTCTTTATCATCAAATATTTGATAAAAATCGACATGTAAGATTTGGTCTGTTACCGGGTGAAATTGGATATCTTGAAGTATTGCATCTATTTTAGATCCATCTTCTAGGGCAATTACTACCGTGTGTACATCTGGAGTATAAACTAATTTGTTGAATGCTAATGTTTCAGCTGAAAAGTGAATAGCCTTGTCTCCTCCGTATACCACGCAAGGAACCTGACCAGCATTACGTAAGGCTTTAGTAGCAACTTTGCCCACGCTTTCTCTTTGAGATCCTTTGATTGTAATTGATTTCATTTTTTTATTTTAAGATTTAAAATTTATAGTCGCCTTAGTTTTGAATTTAGGCGGGTGCAAATATGCGTTTTTTCTAGTAAATAGAAAAGGAATTACATTTTTTTTTAAGGAGTATTCTTGCTGATTTTCTGAAAGTTACATTAAAAACTTCGTACTGATTGATTTATTGGAGTTAACATTAGTCATTACTTCAGCAAATAAGGTCGCACAGCTTAGAATTTTAATCTTTGGATTCTCTTTTTTAGAAGGGATGGAATCGGTTACAATAAGTTCTTCTAATTTTGAATTTTCAATTTTTTCGTAGGCAAATCCGGAGAGTATAGGATGCGTACAAACAGCTCTAACACTGAGAGCTCCTCGTTCCATCATTAAATCTGCTGCTTTTGTCAGGGTCCCTGCAGTATCCACCATATCGTCTACGAGTACTACGTTTTTCCCTTCTACATTACCAATTAATTCCATATGAGAAATCACGTTGGCTTTTTCACGTTGTTTATAACAAATAACAACATCACTTTTTAAAAATTTTGAATATGCATAGGCGCGTTTAGACCCTCCCATATCTGGAGATGCAATAGTTAAATTATCTAGGTTTAGGGATTGTAGGTAAGGTAAGAAAATAGTAGAGGCAAAAAGATGATCTACTGGTTTTTCAAAAAAACCTTGAATTTGATCGGCATGTAAGTCCATAGTGATGATCCTTGTTGCTCCAGCAGTCTCTAGCATTTTAGCTATTAATTTTGCGGCAATGGGCACCCTTGGTTTGTCTTTTCTATCTTGACGAGCCCATCCAAAATAAGGAATTACGGCTGAGATGTGTCTGGCCGAAGACCTTTTTGCTGCATCGAGCATGAGTAACATTTCCATTAAATTGTCACTGTTAGGATGTGTTGATCCAACAATAAAAACACGAGCACCCCGAATCGACTCTTCAAAAGAAGGTTGAAATTCTCCATCACTGTAAGCGGAAGTAATAACATTACCAAGAGGTACCCCATATTTACTAGCAATACTCTCTGCTAATTGTTTACTTTGTTTACAGGCAAAAATTTTAGATGCAGGAATAGAAGTGTCCATTTTTTCGGGAATTTGTTGTTGGTAAACAAATGTAAAATTAAAGAATCTAAGTTACCAAAAAATGAATCAATTAGTTATTAAAAATTATTAATTAATGTCTATTTTTGCCAAGTAGATGCTCAAGTGGTGGAATTGGTAGACACGCTGGATTCAAAATCCAGTGCTTCACGGCGTGCGGGTTCGATTCCCGCCTTGAGTACAATTTATCCCCAAGAATAATTTATTGTTTTTTGGGATATTTTTTATACTAGAATTCAAATAATTATCCAATGAAAAAACTAATCCTTAGATGCTTCGGGGATGAAAGCGATCATTTTTAGGGTTGATCTTTTTTTTGTCAATTTGATAAATGAAAGTTAACTTTCCCCCATGGATGAATGGTATCATTATATTCTTTTAATTGTAGTTGGATTTGCAGTAGGCTTTATAAATACCATTGCAGGTGGAGGCACATTACTATCCTTACCAGTCTTGATTTTTTTAGGGTTGCCCCCCAATGTAGCTAATGGAACTAATCGGGTAGCTATTATTATACAAACTGCATTTGCCACAGCAGGGTTCAAAAGCAAAGGAGTAACAACTTTTCCATTTAATGCATATTTGGGAACTTCAGCCCTACTGGGAGCTATTATTGGAGCTAGAATAGCTGTCGACATAGATGGCGCAGTTTTCAATAAAATACTAGCCCTAATAATGATTGCGGTTGTTTTAATAGTTTTTTTTAAGCCAGAGATTAATCTAAAGGATGTGAATGAACGTCTTACAGGTAAATATTTATGGTTAGGGATGCTTGCTTTTTTCATTTTCGGAATTTATGGTGGATTTATAAATGCCGGAATTGGTTTTATCATTATTTTATTTTTGCACTTTTTTAATCACATGTCTTTAGTGAGAGCTAATGCTACCAAAGTCGCAGTTGTATGTATATATACACTATCAGCATTAGTCGTTTTTATATTGAATGACAAAGTAAATTGGGTTATCGGTTTTGTACTTGCAATTGGAAATGCCTTAGGTGCATGGATTGCCAGTAGAGTATCGGTTAATAAGGGAGATGGTTTTATAAAAATCTTTCTTCTGATGGTCGTTGGAATCATGTCGATTAAACTTTGGTTCTTCTAAACCGTAAGAAATTATTTTGAGATATTAAGAAAGAAATAATAAGGCTAAAGATATGTTTTTAAACAATCAGCCTATTTCAAAAATCTCTCATCACACCGGTTATTCTGAATCGTATCTGTTAAAGAATAAATATATTTTCTTAAAGTAGTTACTTGGTTCGATTCCAAGGAAACCTGCCTTCTAATTCAATCTGTAGGGAAGTGCTTAAAATAGTCCTAACCACGACAATAAGCCCTAAAATAGAGACGGATCTTAAGGTTGGCTCCGCTGAGACGGTTAAAATAATATCAGCAGCAATTAAAATCTCCAAACCCAATAAAATTGATTTCCCAATGGTTTGTCTTAGTTCTTCCAATTGATTTGCTTTCTTTTTAATTAACCCAATCATAAAGACTAATAAGGCATACAACAACCCTAAAAAAATAGTTAAGACTCCAATACTTTCGATCATTTCAGCAACAAATACAATATATGATTTAATGTTCTCCATTGATTCTTATTAAAATTTAGCTACAATATATGGAAATATCATCAAGTGCCCATAATTTATTAATTCTTTCTAAATGAAATTAAATTTTTAAATGAACCCCTCCCAGAATTAAATCTGTGAATACGCTTATCGTCCGATATTTTTTTTATGTAATCAATAATAATTTGATTGATGACTTTCTGAGGAGATTCAGAATAATCAACTTTTATAATTTTTTTTGATTTAATCCAATCTTTAATGAGTTTAATATTTTTTTGATTCAAATCATAAATTACGGGAACTCCCATATCTTTCAATGCTTCAGCATTACATTGTTGTTCGTATTGATTTTTCATTGGAATCACCAAAAGTTTCTTTTTAAGATAGAGGGCTTCTGATGGTGTTTCAAAACCTGCGCCACACAAAACTCCTCTACAGTTGATTAATTTTTTATTAAATTTTTTACTTGAAATTGGTCTTACTTTGACATTGCCAATTTGGTATTTTTTTTTGGTATGTTTAGAAAATATAATCCAATTTGTTTTGTGAAGTTTTGATAATACGCTAATAATTTTTTTATCCTCAAAAGCAGGTAAATAAACTACAAAATAATTTTTTTTAATCGGATTTATACTTTTGAGTTCTTTCTGTATTACAGGGGTGTAAATGGAGGAAGCATAGGGTTTAAAATGAAACCCATATCCTACTGATACTGGCGCATAATACTTTAAAATCAAATGCGACAATCGGATCTTTTTTCTCGGTTTTGGTGTATTTTTATTGAGTAAACTATATTGATGACTCATGGCAATACAATGTTTTTTGTGAAGAATACAAGCCCAAGCCGAAACAGGCTCAAAATCATTAATCACAAAGGTGTATTCCTTCAAAGGCAATTGTTTTACATCTTTTAAAAACCTCCAAAAATTCATTTGCAGGATAGTCTTCCAGAAATTGATTCCACCATTTTTTCCAAACACAAAGCTGAGTCCTTTAAAGTAAAACCGTACGGGAAGCCCCAGTTTAACATCTGCAGAGTTTCCACTTAGTAGCACATCCACCTCAAAGTTTTTTTGAAAATATGGTATGAGTTCTTTGGCTCTTGTTATATGGCCGTTTCCAGTAGCTTGAATAGCATAAAGTATTTTCATGAGTTTGTTAGGTTGGAGTTGATGTCGGCTACCAAATCGGAAAATAGAGTTTTCACATCTTTATAAACTTGATCGTCAAGTTTATCCTCTTTAAAAAATACTGGATCGTATTGAAATAAAGTCCATTTTTTATCATGGTACTCCAAAGCAGTCATATTTTCAATCCAATCTCCTGAATTCAAGTAGGTAATACTCCCCTCTTTTGTTTCAAATTTTTTGATGCAAGGCTGGTGAATGTGGCCACAAACAACATAATCGAAATTATTTCTTAACCCAATATCGGTCACAGTGGATTCAAATTTATTAATGTGTGATACGGCTGCTTTAACTTTATTTTTTATGGTTTTTGAAAATGAAAGTTTTTCTCGGCCAATAAGTGTTAAAATTTTGTTGACTGTTGCATTTATCAAGATTAGAAAATCGTACCCAAATCCACCCAAACGAGTCAACCAACGCGAATGTTGCATGGTCACATCAAAAACATCGCCATGAAAAAACCATACTTTTTTACCATTCAAATTAAGTGAAAGTTTATTGGTTATTTTAAAGCCGTCTAATTCAAAATTAAGAAACCGTCTTAGCGCCTCATCATGATTTCCAGCAATATAGTGAACTTTAGTACCGTTGGATATAAACTTTAAGAGTTGCTTTATGACCTTGGTTTGATATTTATCCCAGTGACGTTTATTGAATTGCCACATATCTATTATATCACCATTTAGAACTATTGTTTTTGGCTTAATACTTTTTAAATATTGATTTAATTCTTTAGAACGACATCCAATAGTTCCAAAATGTGTATCAGAAATAACGACAAGTTCAACGAATCTTTTTTTATTTGACATAATCCAAACTTAATTGTTATTTTTAATCTATACTTTAAATTATCGCTATGATAAATTAATTAAAATGTTAAGAAATTTATTAAAAATAACTGTTAATCAAGCTTTCTGTAATAATGTTTCAAATTTCAAACAAGATTAAAATTGAAAATAGTACTCATGATGTGTGGGACCTCATCTCTTCTCCAGGCCACTTAAATCAATTTCACCCTTTTTGTAAAGAAAATAATGTATTGGAATCTAAAAATGATGTTATTTTAAAAGATCAACTAATTTATTTAAATGGTTTAACTTATTATAGGACCTTCAAAGAATGGGAACCAATGGTTGGGTATAGTATAAAAATTGGCAGTAAAAACGCAAAACAATCAGATGTTAAATGGCAAATAATTGAAAATGGGGAATTTACTTTTGTGAAAATTACTATTAAGCCATATACCAGTAGTAAAATACCTAAATTATTATATCCATTTTTTCATTACGCCGTTGTTAGGCCAAAACTAAAATCGTATTTAAATGCAGTTCTTAAAGGCCTTGAATATTATTTAACTTATAATAAGCCCGTTCCACGAAACCAATTTGGAAATCACTCTTGGTTTGTCTAACTTAAGAGTTTAATCCTAATTAATCATTAATTTTCTTACAAAGAAGTGTTTAAAATTGCATCTATCAACTCTTTTTCATCACCCATTAAATCATGCGTTGCATTTACCACTTCTCGATAGCTTTTTTCACAACTCAATAAGGTATAAAACTTTTTCACAAGTTCGGATGCTAATACTTCGTCTTTTGTTGATTGAATGATGGTGATTTTGTTTGTTAGTTTTTCTACAAATCCTAAAGGATTAAGTTTACCAATAACCTCGCTTATCTCTTCTTCATAATCTTCAGTTGGTTTTAGGGATAAAATATTTTTTGCATGCTCCCATAATTGATCCATTAATTGTTTATTAGAGAATAAAGATATGGTATCTACCACTGGATTTAAAAGTATTATATGATCGAAAATACCAGGTTCTTTATTTATGATATTGGTTACATAGAATCCGCCCATTGAATATCCCAAAGCATGAAGTGGCACTTTGTATTTCTCTTTTAGATAACCAGCAACAGTTCTTATATCTTTTATAGAACCTAAAAAACTAAATTTTCCTTCACTTTTTTTATCACCTCGGTAATGTATTTCTACAAGCGAAATAGCACTATCTTTTAGATTATTACCCAACATGATAAGTCTACTTGATCCAGGAAAACCATGACAGAAAAGCACGATTTTTTTAGCATTATTTATATCGCCATAGTATTCAAATAGTATCTTGCTTCCATCGATGTCTAGCGAAAGTTCTGTTTTTTTAGTAGTTTTCATAATACAAAATTTCATTAGTTCTTATATTCAGAATATTATATTTTTTTAAGAGATTTATAAGCACTTTTCTCTTTACAATTATCTAACTTCAAAATACAATGACTTTTGAATTATAATTTTATTGAATGATCACCCTAATAAAAATATAGGCATTTAATAACATATAAAACAAAGCAGGAAAGTAAGCAGAAAGAGAATCTTTAAGTCGTAATCTAACTATTAAACCTGCCAACATCAGCAAGGAAAGACCCAGCGCAGAAATTAATAAAATAGGTGGATACTTAAAACCTATAATTAACCCAACAGCTCCTAGGAATTGCAATATGATTACAAAAAGGCCAAGTTTTTGTAGGCCATACCGTATAAATTCTTTTTTCATATTTGGATATACAAAATATGAAATTACATAACAGATAAAAGACAGACTAGAAACGACCGCACAAGTTTTAACTAATTCCATTTAACTTGGACAGCTAAAATAGACCAATGCCAGACAAAAAATTAAAAGTACTAAAGACGGAAGTTTTTGGATAAATGGATTCTTCACTTTAAAATGAAAATATTGAGCGCTAAGCATAAATAAGCCCATAAGGATCGAGGGGATAAATATAAATGATGGATACCAAATTCCAACTAATAGGAGTGTAGCTAGCGATATTTTTGCAGCTCCCACAAAATTTCGGGTGGTATCACCCAACCCAAACTGTTCAAACTCTTTTAAGACATTATGATATCTAAAAACCCAAACATAGAGCACCGATATGGCTACTGAGGATTGTAATATGAAATGTAAATTTTCCATTTTATTATTTTAATGATGATATCTCAAAAATACAAAATGTTTAATAAAGAAAATAATGGCAATCAAATAAATATTTCCGTGCGACTATACCTCATATAAGAATCAAAAATTAACGAATTTTAAAAAAATAATATTAACTCTTATTCGCTATCTTTGAAATATAAATAGCAAATCCTAGTATGATAGATTTTTGGCTTTATTTAAAATTAGGTTTAACCCATGTACTTGATTGGCAAGCGTATGACCATGTGCTGTTTTTAATTGCTTTGGTTGCAGCCTATACTTTTAGTAATTGGAAACGAATCCTTATTCTAGTTTCGTTATTTACGCTAGGACATACTATTTCGTTATTATTAGCAACTTATAATATGGTTACGGTATCCGGCAAATGGATTGAATTTTTTATTCCAATAACTATTTTAATCACAGCGATCTATAATATAAATAGTGCTGGTAAAAGGAATAGTAATGAAAACGTTGGGTTATTTTATATACTAACTATCTTTTTTGGATTTATACATGGCTTTGGTTTTGCAACTTATTTTAAAATGATTTCGGGAGGCAATGAAATTTTACCGCTTATAGAATTTTCGCTAGGAGTAGAAATTGCTCAATTAATTGTAGTGACTGTAGTAATGATTTTAAGTTTTATTTTTCAAACCATATTTAGTTTTAGTAAACGTGACTGGGTTCTTGTGATTTCCTCAATGGTTACTGGACTTACTATTCCCATGCTTCAATACGCTTGGCCATTATAATTTATATAATATTTAACGACCCTAAATTTTGATTGTGTCTAAAACCTTTTAAATTCGTATAGATCATTACAATTTTTTATATCTAATGAAACCTGAAAAACAACTTAAATACGATAAAGCTTATTTAAAAATGGCATTGGAATGGAGCCAGCTCTCCTATTGTGACCGAAGAAAGGTAGGAGCGCTCATTGTAAAAGATAAAATGATTATCAGTGATGGTTATAACGGAACTCCCTCTGGTTTTGAAAATATTTGTGAGGATGATGAAGGGTATACAAAATGGTATGTTTTACATGCAGAAGCGAATGCGATCTTAAAAGTAGCTTCTTCAAATCAGACCTGTAAAGGTGCAACGCTTTATATCACGATGTCTCCTTGTCAAGGATGTAGCAAACTAATTCATCAAGCAGGGATCAAACGATTAGTATACATAAACGAATACAAAGATACTTCAGGAATTGATTTTCTAAAAAAAGCAGGTGTTCGGGTTTCTCATATAATGGATTTGTCATAAGCAATGAAGCTTTCCAATACATACCTGCCAATTTCTATAGGATTGGCTATTGCTTTTGGTATTATTCTAGGTGTTTTTTTAAATTTTGATTCTTCAGAAAAAATATTTGCCTCCAATTCAAAAAAAGATAAATTAAATCGCTTAATCGATTATATAGATTATGAATATGTTGAAAAGGTAAATACCGATAGCATTGTAGATGTTACTGTTAACGGAATTCTTGAAAATTTAGACCCTCATTCCACATATATTCCTGCAAATTTATATCAAGAAAGTGTGGACGACATGCGGGGTAATTTTGTGGGTATAGGCATTCGATTTTATGTTTATAAAGATACCATCGCTGTTATTAAAACAATACCTGGTGGTCCAGCGGCGCAAGCAGGAATCATGGCGGGAGATCGTTTATTGTATGCTGATGGTTATCCTCTATTTGGAGACTCCATTGATAAAGATACTATAACCAGTCGTTTAAAAGGAAAAAGGAACACAACGGTATCATTAAACATCTATCGCAGAGGAGTACAAAAGTTGTTAGCGTTCGATATTTTAAGAAAGGAAGTGCCCCTTGCAAGTATTGATGCATCTTACAAACTTGAGGACAAATTAGGTTATATTAAGTTAAATCGATTTTCTGAAACAACCTATGATGAATTTATGATTTCTTTAAATAATCTAATCGATGAGGGTATAACAGGCTTGGTTTTAGACTTGAGAGACAACCCTGGAGGCTATGTTTTTACTGCAAAAAAAATGATTGATGAATTTTTAAAAGAGGGTCAATTAATTTTGGTTACCAAAAATAAAAGTGGGAAAGAAGACAAAACATATTCGACTGGAAAAGGGGAATTTGAGGATGGTAGAGTTTATATTCTGATTAATCAAAACAGCGCCTCAGCCAGTGAAATTATTGCCGGAGCACTACAGGATAATGACCGAGGAATTATTGTTGGAAGAAGGTCTTTTGGGAAAGGACTTGTGCAAAAAGAAATGGCTCTTGGCGATGGAAGCGCTGTAAGATTAACTATCGCTAAATATTATACACCAACGGGAAGATCCATACAAAAACCTTACGGCGAGGGTAACGATATTTATTATCAAGATTACCAAAACAGATACCACAGTGGAGAAATGGTATCTCAAGACAGTATTAAAGTAGTGGATTCTCTTAGGTTTGTAACGCCAAAAGGAAAAGTTGTTTATGGTGGTGGAGGGATTATTCCTGATGTTTTTGTTCCGAAAGACACCAGCTTAGAAAAAGAAACGCTAGATTATATTTCCAGAAGCGGTTTTGCAAGTTATTTTGTTTTTGAGTATTTAGAACAAAACAGAGATGATTTTAAAGGGAGAACATCAGAAGATTTTATAGCCCATTACGAAGTTAATGATTCGCTATTTAATGAGTTTTTAAGTTTTTCAGGAATTATTAACGAGCTAGTAGAATTTAAACAATATCAAGATCATATAAAGATGATCCTTAAGGCGAGTATTGCTCAACAATTATATGGAACCAATACCTTTGAATTAATTTTAAATAATGATGATGAAATGATTCAAAAAGTATTAAAGTTAGAAGCTGACCGCAATTAGTATTTCGCTAAAAAGTTAATAGTTCTTCTTTTTTTCTATGGTTTTTGAAATCCTTAAAATCAAAACCAACAATATGGCGCATAAAGCTGTAATAATTCCAATTAGGGCAACACCACTATCATTATTAAATAAGTTTTTAAAATCTAAAAATGTACTGTTGTAACCAATTAATACGATTGCGATTCCAATTAGTGTGTATGAGAAATATTTCATGAGCTTATTATTAATTAAATAACAATTGAATGTTGGTAGTGAATAGTTTTACGGCAATCGCCAGTAAAACAACTCCAAAAACTTTACGGATGATAATAATTCCATTTTTACCGATAGCGTGTTGGATTTTTCCAGAAGTTTTTAGAACAATATAAATAAAAATAATATTGATAACGATGGCAATAATAATGTTGGAGGTCTCAAATTCTGCTCTCAACGAAAGAAGGGTTGTTAAGCTTCCAGGTCCAGCTAATAAAGGGAAAGCCAATGGAAACACCGAAGCTAATTTTGGATTACTTTCTTCGTCATCTTTGAACAAAGTAATTCCTAAAATCATTTCTAAAGCTAGAAAAAATAAAATCAGCGAACCAGCTACTGCAAACTCATTAACATTAATACCAATTAAGCTCAATATTTGTTCTCCAACAAATAGAAATGCGATCATCAAAACAGCGGCAATAACTGAAGCGGTCTCAGATTGTATATGTCCTGCCTTTTCTCGCAAAGAAATAATAATAGGTAAACTTCCTACAATATCTATCACAGCAAACAAAATCATTGTGGCCGTTAAAATTTCTTTAAAATCCAAATCCATGATATCGGTTTTTTTATGAGACAAAATTAATTATAAAACGATAATAATTGTATTATTTTTGCTAAATGTTTCAATTAGGAAAAACAATTGTATCGGAAGATATTATCGAAAAAGAGTTCGTTTGCAATTTAGCAGCTTGCAAGGGAGCTTGTTGTATTGAGGGTGAAGCGGGTGCTCCACTAACAGAAGAAGAAGTGTTAATTCTTAAAAATATTTATCCAAAAGTCAAGCCTTATTTGCGAACTGAAGGTATAAACGCAATAGAGAAACAAGGCACCCATATTAAGACTGACCTTTCAGAATTAGAAACGCCATTAGTGGATGGAAAAGAGTGTGCTTATGTCACCTTTTCAGAAATTGGGACTGCTTCCTGTGGTATTGAAGATGCCTTTAATGCTGGCGAAATTGATTTTAAAAAACCAATTTCTTGCCACTTATACCCTGTTAGAGTTCAGGAGTATAGTGAGTTTTCAGCTGTCAATTATCATAAATGGCCCATCTGTAATGATGCTTGTTCTTTAGGAAAGAAGTTAAAGGTTCCCGTTTATAAATTTACTAAAGAAGCTTTAATTCGAAAGTTTGGTTTAAACTGGTTTTTGCAACTGGAAAAATTGGCTTCTGATCAATAATTTTTTTTTTTAAAATTTAATTTCTTCTTTTTATTAACTAAATACATTTTATTTTTTTAAAAATAGAACTTCAAATTTTATGGTTGTTTTGTCTCTAATCTATTGTAAAAAAAGACTTTGTTAGGGTTATCAACTATAAAATTCTGATTTATTTAGTGTTTTTTTAATTAATTATAAAATACTGATAATCAATGTATTATATAATATTTTTTAATAATTAATTAATATTTTTAAAAAATTATTGTTGTTGAAAACTTGTTGAAAACCTAAATATTTTTTTTTAAAAAACACATCTAATTTTCTCCATATTTGTAAGAGTCAAACACTTCTAGATTTCTAGAGGAAATTACCTTAAAATAAAAAATTAATAAATACACCTAAAAAATTGGTGCAACGGAGTATTCTAAATTGTGAATTAAATCGGAAAGAAAAAGATAAGAGATAAGGATGGATATGCAAATAAATAACATAATTAAAAGAGATTACAAAACAAGTGACTTTGAATTAGATAAAATTGTCTGTGCAATAGAAAAAGCAATGCAATCCGTAAATCATGGTTCAAGAGAAGATGCTATTTCAATTTCAAAAATTGTACTTGGTGCTCTATTGGAAAGAAAACTTAAAGATCCAAGATACATCCCAAACGTTGAGCAAGTTCAAGATATTGTTGAAGATAAATTAATGGATAGCCCATTCCATGATGTTGCAAAGGCATATATTTTATACCGAGATGAACAAAATCGAAGTAGAAAAAGAAATATTTTTGAAAAGAGAATTAATCTCAAACCATATGAATATCCTCAACTAAATGAATATGTAGATGCTATTCGTCACTCTTATTGGATACACACAGAGTTTAATTTTACCAGTGATATTCAGGATTATAAAACTGCC
>SGZC01000037.1 GCA_004213605.1 Flavobacteriales bacterium | reverse complement strand
ATTTTTTATATTCCGAACGTAGATCCAATATTAGGTAATAGTATTGGCGTTACCTGGAGTCAAGGAAGTATGACTTCTTTAATTCCTGAGTATGTAACCTCATTTCAATTGTACAATTTATTCGCTAGCGATGACATAAGAAAAGAAGCTTACACATTTGAAGGATTAAGTGGAGGTAACGCATACAATGGCATCAAAAAGCTATTTGGAAGACCTGGACAAACAAACGGTGAAGTTGACTATAAAATATTTCGCGCAGCGGAGGTTTATTTAAATAAAGCTGAAGCTTATTACAATTTAGGCAATGAATCTTCTGCAAGAAGTGCACTAGATGAAGTAAGAACCAGAAGGTATACAAATCCACCCAATGGCGAAACTTCGGTAGATTTAAGAGATGCGATACGATTAGAAAGGAGACTAGAATTTGCTTTTGAATATCAAAGATTTTTTGATCTCAAAAGATGGGGACTTTCTGTTAACAGAACCAACGCAGGAGATCAAGCGGATGGATCAGGAACTCCCTCAGACGTACTAAATTTACCATCCGGAAGTATTTTGTTTCAGTTACCTCTGTCACAACAATCCTTAGATGTAAACCCTAATTTACAACAAAATCCAGGCTATTAATTAATAATTAAGACTTATGAAAAATATAACTAAATTAGTTACCATATTAGCAGTTCTAATGTTTGTAACCTCGTGTTCCACTAATTATGATGATATAAATTCTATTCGAAACGATACCATTGGTTTTACCATATCGGCTACTTTAGAACTTCCATTGTCACAGAATACCCCTGAAATTAATTTTCCATTATCCTACTTTGTTTCGACCAGTTCTTCAGAGGAAAGAACGTTCAATGTTGTGGTAGTGGAGGAAGAATCGGAATTATCTTCAGAAAGTTATTCATTTGACGCATCTGTTGTTATTCCTGCTAACGAACGCTCAGGAATACTTATTTTTTCAGCATATAATATAAACTTAACCAATGAGTATAGACCTTTAGTTTTAGAGTTTGAATCATCCTCAGCGGTAACTTCTGGAAATAGAATGAATATTGCTTTAAAAACGAACGATTAATCTATTATTTAAACTAACAAAAAAACTGACCGATACAATCGGTCAGTTTTTTTTAATAACTATTTTTAAAATACCATAATTTATATAACTGATAACTATTTTGGTTTTATCAAATTACACAAAAGAGTTTTATTACAATCTTAAACTTGCTTATCCTGTAATTCTTGGAATGTTGGGGCATACCCTAGTAGCTTTTGTTGATAATGTAATGGTAGGTCAACTTGGAACGGCTGAACTTGCTGCGGTTTCTCTAGCTAATAGTTTTATGTTCATAGCTATGTCCTTGGGGATTGGTTTTTCAACGGCAATAACTCCTTTAGTTGCAAAAGCAGATGGAGAAGGAAATTTTGAAGATGCAAAATCAACTTTTAAACATGGGTTTTTTTTATGTACAATAATTAGCTTTTTTTTATTTCTAGGAGTAATTTTAGCAAAACCTCTTTTATACGTAATGAAGCAACCTCAAGAGGTCGTTGAGTTAGCGATTCCTTATTTGAACTTTGTTGCAGCTTCCCTAGTTCCACTTATCATTTTTCAATCATTTAAACAATTTAGTGATGGTATGTCTATGACAAAATATCCAATGTTTGCTACTTTAATCGCAAATGTTGTTAATGTCATACTTAACTATATCTTTATATTTGGAAAATTTGGTTTCCCAGAATTAGGTATTGTTGGAGCTGCAGTTGGTACTCTAGCTTCTCGAGTAATTATGGTATTTTATCTTTGGTATTTATTAACTCAGCATGAAAAAACAAGAGCATATTTTTTAGATATAAATTTTTCAAATTTTTCAAAGCATATGTGTAGTAAGCTTTTAAATCTTGGTTTTCCATCTGCAATGCAAATGTTTTTTGAAGTTGCCATATTTACCTCAGCAATATGGCTGTCTGGAATTTTAGGTAAAAACCCACAAGCTGCCAATCAAATTGCTTTAAACCTATCTTCGATGACTTTTATGGTTGTAATGGGACTAAGTGTAGTAGCAATGATTCGAGTCGGTAATCAAATGGGATTAAATAAATATCAAGAGTTAAGACGCATTGCTTTTTCAATATTTATGATAGCAACGCTCTTTGCAATTATTTTTGCAACGCTATTTTTAATATTTAATAACCTACTTCCAACAATGTATCTGGATTTTGACGATTCTACAAAAATAATTGATAACTATGAAGTATTAAGTATTGCAAAAAATTTATTGATAATTGCCGCTATTTTCCAAATTTCGGATACCATACAAGTAATAGCGTTAGGTGCTTTAAGAGGCATGCAAGATGTAAAAATACCAACTTTAATTACATTTATTTCTTACTGGGTTGTAGGCTTTCCAATTTCATATTATTTAAGTTTACATACAGATTATAAAAGTATCGGTATTTGGATTGGGTTACTGGCAGGACTTAGTTCCTCAGGTCTACTATTATTTATTAGGTTTAGTTACTTATCTAATAAAATGATATTAAATAAAAACTGATTAAAAAATGAACAAAAAATTACCTTTAGTTGCTTTTTTTATGTTTTGCTTAATGGATGTTTTAGGAATCTATCTTGAAAAACAAATGATCATTTATATTGCCAAGCCCATGTTGATGGTTACCTTATATTGGTATTATTATTCAAACAAAAAAACTGTCAATAATTTTTATGTTTTGGGATTGCTTTTTTGTTTTTTTGGAGATGTCTTCCTGCTGGGTTCTGGGACTTTATACTTTATAATTGGTTTATTATTCTTCTTAATTGCACATGTTTTTTACATTTCAATGGTTTTTAAATTGTTAAATAAAATTAAGTGGACAGAATTTCTTTTATCAAGTTTACTATTTGTCACATTTTTTTTTCTAATAATTTACAAACTATATGTTGGTTTGGGTGACTTGACGATTCCTGTAATTATTTATGCTTTTACTATTTCTATTTTTGGTATTGTTTCCATGATCCTTTATTTACAAAGAAAAAATAAGACTTCGGTTTTACTTTTAATGGGTGTTATTTTTTTTATTATCTCAGATACGATTTTAGCATTGAACTTATTTCATGTTAAACAATTTTTTTATCCGATGTCGATCATGATCACCTACATATTGGCTCAATATTTAATTTGTAGATTTGTACTTAAATTAAATAAGTTAAAATGACACTTCCAAAATTTATACTAGGCGATAATACTGAATTCCCTACTGCTATCTTTGTAATACACACTGAATTTCCTCGTTTTATTATCAATCTTGAAAATGACGAAGTAGAATGGCTTGAAGAGTTTGATAAAGAAGATCAAAATGAGTTAGAAGAAGAAACCAATACTGCAATTCAAAAAGCAACTGAGTTCTATGATGTAGAAATAGCTAAATACGAAAATGATGGAGGAAATAATTAGATATGATACGGAGCTTTTTCTGCTTTTAAATAATTTGGGGAGTGAACCATGGGATGAACTATGGAGGATAATTACTAATAAACTTACGTTTATTCCTCTGTATATGTTTTTAATTTATTTGGTATATAAAAATTATGGTTTAAAAGAAACCCTGGTTGTTTTAATTATTGGAGGGTTAATGATAGTGACCACAGATCAATTAGCAAATTTATTCAAAAATGGATTTCAGAGATTACGTCCATGGGCGAATCAAGATTTAGAGGGACTAATGAGGATGATTGTAAAAAAAAGAGGAGTTTATAGCTTTTTCTCTGGTCATGCTATTAACTCTATGGTTGTTGCAGTGTACTTAGGTTTAATACTTCGTAAAAAATATTATTACCTCCCCTTTATATTATTGTTATGGGCTTTCTTAGTTGGATATAGTAGGATTTATGTTGGTGTTCACTACCCCTCAGACGTATTAACAGGATTTTTATTTGGTAGTATAATAGGCTGGGGATTCTACAAGCTGCAATTGACTGTTCAAAAAAAATATTAATTGTATTTTGTTAAAATCATTAAGTTTCTACTATAAATTAGTATTCCAAAGGCCTGACCAATAAACAAAACGGGGTCCTTTCTAAAAATAGAATAAATTAAAATTAATACAGCTCCTACGATACTTAAAATCCAAAACACCTTTGGTAATTGCGAAAAATTATTTTTTTCTGAAATCATCCATTGAAAAATAAACCGAACCGTGAATGTAAGTTGTGAAACAACCCCTAATACTAATAGCCAATTGGGAATAAATTCTTTGTCAAAGAGAAGGGTACAATCAAATTCACCTTTAAGCATTAGGGTAAATAAAGTAATTAATGGAAAATTGATAAGTAATATTTGCACCCCCTTTTGTATTTTTTTCCATTGATTTTGTAATTGTAAATTTCTAATATAAATGTAGTAGGTAATAAATTGACCTAGCATAATAGCAAAATCAGTTCTCAAGTACCCGTATATAAAAAGAAGAAAAGAGGCTATTAAACTTGTAATCCAATATAGGGGAGGAGCCACTACTTTTTTTTCTTTTTCTGAAGAAATCCATTGTACCAATTGTCGAAATGAAAAAAGTAGTTGTGCTAAAAAACCAATTGAATATATAAAGTAATCGTTCACCCTTTCTTGATTACTTCATAATGTATATACTTTTTTTTTATCCATAAATAAGCAAAACAATCAGTAATAGATCCTAATAATCGATTTCTAATTCCAAACTTTGGTTCTCCTGCTAATCTTGGGAAATGTTGAATAGGAACTTGCAAAATGGTTCCTTTTTGTAATATTATCATTGCCGGTAAGAAACGATGCAACCCATTAAACATCGGAATATTTTTTGCATAATTTGTTTTAATAATTTTTAATGGACAACACGTATCTTTCATCCCGTCGTGAGTAAATATGTTTCTGATCTTATTGGATATTTTAGAAGAAATATTTTTAATAAACGAGTCCCTTCTTTGCGTACGAATACCTGTTACTAAATCATAATTTTCTACATGTTTTAAAAGTATATTGAAATCCTTTGGAGACGTTTGAAGATCTGCATCTAAATAACCTGTTAAAGGGGTTTCGATGATGTCAAAACCTGCTTTTAAGGCAGCGCTTAAACCTTTGTTTTCTTTGAATTTGATGAAACTAAACTCTTTATTTCTTTGACAAATATCTTCAATTAATTGTTGACTATTATCTGTCGAACCATCATTTACAAATAATATTACAGTTTTTTTTAGGGAGATTTTAATAAATGACAGTAATTCTTTTTCAACTCGTTTTAAATTTAATTCTTCATTGTAAACGGGAACAATTATGGTGAATTCAAACATTTTAATCATCTATAGTTAATAAATAATCAGCAGCTCCAAAAGGTGTTACCTTATTATCTTCTATTAGAACTAGTTGTTTTTTTAATTCTTCTTTAATTTTTGGATGGTTATAAAACTCTCTTTTTAAGCTATTTTCAATGGTTTGAAGCATCCAATATTTATTTTGTTCATTTCTTTTTTTTTGAAAATAGCCACTTTCTTTCGTGATAGAAATATATTTTTGAATCAAAATCCATATGTCTGAAATTCCAATGTTATGGAGGGCACTGCATGTCAAAGTTTTTGGAGTCCAACTATTACCTTTGTCAGGATACAAGTGAAGTGCTCTGTTAAATTCAGTTTTTGCGAGCTTTGCAGCCGTGATATTATCTCCATCTGCTTTATTAATCAAAATACTATCAGCCATTTCAATAATTCCTCTTTTAATACCCTGTAGTTCATCACCAGCACCTGCAAGTTTCAGTAATAAAAAGAAATCAGTCATAGAATGAACCACGATCTCACTTTGGCCCACACCAACAGTTTCAATTAAAATGATATCATAACCAGCTGCTTCACACAATACAATAGCTTCTCTAGTATTTCTGGCAACTCCCCCCAAAGAATTCCCGGATGCTGAAGGCCGTATAAAAGCATTGGTTTCTTTTACTAAATCTTCCATTCGAGTTTTGTCACCCATAATACTTCCTCCACTTATAGAACTACTTGGGTCAACTGCTAACACTGCTAAGCTTAAGTTGTTTTTAATAATTAATTTTCCGAATTGTTCAATAAAGGTACTCTTACCTACTCCAGGTACACCAGTTATTCCGATCCTTATCGATTTATTTGCATAAGGTAAGCAAGTTTCTATTATTTTTCTTGCCTGTTTTTGATGATTTATGGTGGTGCTTTCTACTAAAGTAATCGCACGACTTAATGAAGTTTTGTCTTTTATTAAAACACCTTTTATTAAATCACTGGTTGAAGGTACTTTCTTTCTTCTTTTTTTTAAGGTAGAAGCTACCTTTTCACTTATGGATTTAGGTTGTGGTACTCCTTCTTTTTCATTTAAAGCAGTTATTTTTGCTTTCTTTTTAGTCATTTTATTTTTTTTGTAATAATACCGGAACTACAGTTTTGTCCCACGCTAACATCATAAGTATATTGTTATTTGATTCCGAAAAAGAAATTGTAAAATTTTCGGTAACCGTTAAGCTTTTTGAAGGAATAACAGTTGTCACCAACACATCATGTTTAGGATCTCGGTTGGCAGTTTGATCAGAAAACTTAACACCCCAATGATTCATTTCTGAATTGAAGATTATATCCCATGATGTTTCTCTGGGTATAGTCCACAGTGAGTATGTACCTTTTGGCAAACCCTTTTTATCGATAACCAGATCTTTATTTGTAGTAAACGATGTAGGTTCGTTAGCACCTGTTCTCCAGACAACATCATAAGGTACTAATTTGCCAAAAATGACTCTACCTTTTTTACCAGGACTACTATATAGGGTATTGAGTTCTAGATCTCCTTGTTTATATATAACGCTCTGTTCTGGACTGTTTTTTTTAGTCTGATTTTTTACAATGGGCCAGCCTACGAATATGAATAATAAAGTTAAACCCACTAAAGTGCCAAAAATCCAAAAGAATATTTTATTCATTTTTTGCATAGCTAAATATAAAGAATAGTTAAAGGTACTCAAATCAGATGTAATTAGTAAATATTATAAAAAAGATGTTATTTTGTAGCTTATTAAATTTAGATGGAATCAGTTTTTAGATTACGAGAATACAAAGTCCTTTTTTATAGAATACTTATAGTTTACCTATTTTACTTTCTGGCTAGATCACTTTTTCTTGTTTATAATTTTTCTCTTCTGGGGGTAGAAACCGTCTCTGAATTTTTTAGATTGTATTACTACGGTTTAGCTTTTGATACAACGGCTATTCTTTATGTAAATTCGCTCTTTATATTACTTTCTGTACTTCCTTTTAAATTTAGTAAAACCGATGCCTATCAGCGATTTCTTTTTTATGTATATTTTATATGTAATCTCATCGCCTACTCATTAAATTTTGTAGATTTTATCTACTATAAATATAATTTTAGTCGAACTACCATTTCTGTATTAAATGTATTAAGAGATGAGACCAACGTAACTGGAATGCTATTGCGGTTCTTGGTCACGTATTGGCATGTATTTTTTCTATTTATTTTAATGTCATTTTTATGGATACAGCTCTATAAAAAATATCATGTTTTAACAAAAAAAGTAAAAATTAGACCTGCCTACTACTATACCACATCAGCTATTATGCTTGTTTTAATCATCGTGTTAAGTATAGGTGGTGTTAGAGGGGGAGATTTTAAAAAAAGTACGAGACCTATCAATTTAGTTGATGCCAATCGCCATGTAACTCAAATAAAACAAGCAGATTTTGTTTTAAATACTCCATTTGCTTTTATAAGAACCTTATTAAAAAATTCCTTTAAAAAAGTAAATTATAAAGTCGGTAAAGATGAAATAAATCAACTACTTCAGCCAATTAAACAGTATGATGTTAACCCAAAATCCAAACCAAATATCATTGTTATTATCACAGAAAGTTTTGACAGAGAGTATTCTGGAGCTTTTAATAAAGACATGAATATTAAAGATTTTATCAGTTACACTCCGTTTATTGATTCTTTAGCAAATTATAGTCTTATATTTCCGAATGCATTTGCCAATGGTTATATATCTATTCATGGAATGTCGTCTGTATTAGCAGGAATTCCATCATTTAAAGATGCATTTACTTCATCTCCTTTTTCAAAACAAGAAATTGAGTCTATCGTTTCAATTTTAAACGTTTTAGATTACGATACCTCATTTTTTCATGGAGCTGCTAATGGGTCTATGGGTTTTCTTGGCTTTGGTAATATTTTAGGTTTTGACCATTATTATGGAAGAACTGAATATGACAACGATGATGATTTTGATGGTACGTGGGGTATATGGGATGAAAAGTTTTTAGAGTTCACAAAAAGAGAGCTAGATAAAAAGAAAGAACCTTTTTTTAGTACGATTTTTACGGTAAGTTCGCATGAGCCTTATAAAATTCCTAAAGAGTATGAGGGGAAATTTCCATCAGAAAATAATCAAATGCACCAATGCATAGGGTATACCGATTTTTCTTTTAAAAAGTTTTTTGAAGCATCTAAAAAAGAAGATTGGTTTGAGAATACCATATTTGTAATAACCGGAGATCATGGAAATATTACTACTTATGAGGTTTATAACGAAACGGTTAATAGAACTGCAATTCCTATTTTATTTTATAAACCTGATAATAGCTTAAAAGGAGTTAATAAAGAATTAGCTCAACAAATTGATATTTATCCAACTTTAATTGATTTAATTGGTTACGATCAACCCTTTAGGAGTTGGGGTAGGAGTTTGTTAAACGATACTATTATTGAACCATTCGCAATCAATTATAGTGCATCAGGTTATGTTTTGCAGCAAGAAGATTATATATGTTATTTTGATGGAGAAAAAGCCACTGGATTTTATGACATACGTGATAAAAATCTCGAGAATAATTTAATTGATGAATCAAACGAAAAAATGGATTCTTTGGAGCTTGTCACCAAAACTTTTGTAGCAGATTATTTTGACAGAATCATTAATAAAAAACTTGGAAATCCAAATAAATAATAATTATTTAAATCATGAAAAAAAAAGTATTAGGAGTTGTATTTTTAGTCATATTAGTTCTTGTTGGAAAGTATGTTTACGATGTGAATATCAATTATAATTTCAAGGAAATAAGGGAAAATAAAGTTTATAAATCTGGAGTTATACCTCCAGATAAAATAGAAGATTATACTAAAAAATACCATATTAAAAGTATAATTGATTTAAGATTTCCTGGAACTACGGATACTATCAACAACCCTGAAATTCCAGAAGAGTTACTCGCTGAAAAAAAAGCTGTAGAAAATATAGATGGAGTTGCTTATTTTAATGTGGGTTCTCATCAAGTACCAAGTCAAGAAACTATAGACTCTTTTTTAGAAATCATGGATAATCCAGATAATTATCCAGTACTGATACACTGTTATCATGGTGTCGGAAGAGCTCACTTATTTAGCGCTGTTTACCGCATGGAATATGAAGATATGAGTAACGAAGATGCAAGAAATAAAACAAGATTTCTTTTAAAAGGAAGCTCATTTGACGAAGGAACTCCAAAAGGAGAGTTTTTAAAAAATTACAAAAAGAGAGCTAATTAGTATTCAATGTCGGGATTTTTTGCACTTTTAGATGATATAGCACTGTTAATGGATGATATAGCAGTGATGACTAAGGTCGCTACTAAAAAGACTGCAGGGATTTTAGGTGACGATTTAGCAGTTGGAGCTGAAAAAGCTTCTAACTTTAGAGCCTCAAGAGAATTACCTGTTATATGGGCCATCACAAAAGGTTCTTTTATCAATAAACTAATTATTCTTCCATTTGCTTTTTTATTAAGCGCATTTATACCTCAGTTAATTGTTCCAATATTATTAATAGGGGGAGTATATTTGAGTTTTGAGGGTGTCGAAAAGATCATACATACTTTTTTTTATAAAGAAAGCCATCGTATTGATTTTAATGAAATTAAAACAGATGATGAATTATTAAAAGTTGAAAAAGCAAAAGTAAAATCAGCTATTCTCACTGATTTTATCTTATCTCTTGAAATTATTATGCTAGCGTTAGGGGAGGTGGTAGGTTCTAATTTAATAACTCAAATAGCTGTAGTAACTTTTATAGCGATTATTGCAACATTGGGGGTTTACGGACTTGTTGCTTTGTTGGTCAGGATAGATGATGCAGGCTTTTATTTGATAAAAATTTCAGAACAACTTAAAGGAGTGAAAAAATTACTTTACTTAAAAACTGGAAAAGGATTGGTTTGGGTTTTACCTAAAATAATCAAGGTAATAGGGGTCTTTGGTACGCTTGCTATGTTATTAGTAGGTGGGGGTATTTTTGTACACAACATTCATCAAATTTATGATTTTTTTCATTTAATTCCAACGATAGTCACAGAGCTATTAACAGGTTTTTTTATAGGTTTAATCGCTTTTCTATTCTACATGATAGTAGTTAAATTACGATTGATCCTAAAATAAGGATAAAAATTAAACGAATAGATCAAAAAAAAGGAAACACATTTCTGAAATTCCTTTTTTTAAATATGAAATAAATGGATTAATCAACCAAAACCCATTCCCCTTTATTAATTAATGGAATAGCTTGTTTGTACTTCAACGTTTTATTTTCTCCACTCATAACATTTTTGATGGTAACTTTATCGTTTCTACCAATTTTTGGTTGCTCTCTTACAATAGTTTCTGTTACTTGTTGTTGCTGACGTTGAGTTTGTCCAGCAGCTCGAGAAATGGATGCTCGTTCGTCCAGATTTTGTATTTCATCTTTTTGTTCTTTTAAACTTCGGTTAGCTTTTACCTGACGAGCTTCTCTAATTTGTTGTTGATTTTTTTGTGGTAATTCTCCCTTAAACAAGAAAGAGATTACATCTTTATTTACTTTCACAATCATCTCTTTAAATAATTCAAAAGCTTCGAACTTATAAATTAGTAAGGGATCTTTTTGCTCATGAACAGCCAATTGAACGGATTGTTTCAATTCATCCATTTTACGTAAATGTGTTTTCCAAGCATCATCAATAATTGCTAGTGAAATATTTTTCTCAAAATCTTGAATTAATTGCTTTCCTTCTGTTGTATAGGCTTTTTCTAAATCGGTAGCAACATTTAAGTTTTTAACACCATCAGTAAATGGGACTAAAATACGTTTGTATTGGTCTTTTTGTGTTTCGTAAACATTTTTGATTACCGGAAATGCAATTTCAGCATTTCTAATCATTTTCTCCTGGTAATGTTTGAGTGCAGATTTGTAGACAATACCTGCAATTTCTTGAGGATTCATGTTTTCAAATTCACTTTGATTTACCGGCGAACTAATTGAAAAATAACGGATTAGTTCAAATTCAAAATTTTTATAATCTTGAGCTGCTTTATTGTCTTCAGTAATTACCTCAGCGGTATCAAATATCATATTAGCAATATCTACACTTAATCGGTCTCCAAATAAGGCGTTGTAACGTCTTTTGTAAACAACTTCTCTTTGAGCATTCATCACATCATCGTATTCTAATAGTCTCTTACGAATACCAAAATTATTTTCTTCAACTTTTTTCTGAGCTCGCTCAATAGATTTGGAGATCATGGAATGCTGGATAACTTCTCCTTCTTTTAAGCCCATTTTATCCATCATTTTGGCAATCCGTTCACTACCAAAAAGTCGCATTAAATTATCATCTAGAGCTACATAAAATTGTGAGCTTCCTGGATCACCTTGACGACCGCTACGACCACGTAATTGTCTATCAACACGACGGGAGTCGTGTCGCTCTGTACCTACAATAGCTAAGCCTCCAGCGTTTTTAACTTCATCTGATAGTTTAATGTCAGTACCACGTCCAGCCATATTGGTAGCTATGGTTACCATACCAGCCTGTCCAGCTTCCTGTACAATATCTGCTTCCTTTTTGTGAAGCTTTGCATTTAATACGTTGTGCTTCACATTTCGGATACTTAACATACGGCTCAGGAGCTCTGAAATTTCAACCGATGTAGTACCAATTAGAACAGGTCGTTTAGCTTCGGTAAGTTGTGTTACTTCATCAATTACTGCATTGTATTTTTCACGTTTTGTTTTATAAATCTTATCTTCACGATCGTCTCTTTGTATAGGCCTATTCGTTGGTATTTCTACCACATCTAATTGATAAATTTCCCAAAGTTCACCTGCTTCAGTTACTGCCGTTCCAGTCATACCCGATAGCTTGCGATACATTCTAAAGTAATTTTGAAGTGTTATGGTAGCAAAGGTTTGAGTTGCAGCTTCAATTTTTACATTTTCTTTTGCTTCAATAGCTTGGTGCAATCCATCACTATATCTTCTTCCATCCATGATTCGTCCAGTAGATTCGTCTACAATCATGACTTTATTATCCATGACTACATACTGGGTATCTTTTTCGAATAATGAATAAGCTTTTAAGAGTTGATTCATGGTATGAATTCGCTCACTTTTTACACCAAAATCACGAAACAACTCTTCTTTTAGATTAGCTTCCTCTTCAGATGGGAGATTTTTTTCTTCAATTCGAGCAATTTCCACCCCAATTTCAGGCATCACAAAAAAGTCCGGTTCGTCCTTGCCCGAAAGGTAATCAACACCTTTGTCGGTTAATTCTATTTGATTATTTTTTTCGTCAATTACGTAATATAATTCCGCGTCAATTTTAGGCATTTCACGGTTATTATCAGACATGTACTGGTTTTCAGTTTTCTGGAGAATTTGTCGCACACCTTCTTCTGATAAAAACTTAATTAACGCTTTATTTTTTGGAATACCTCTGTAAACTCTCAGTAATTGAAAACCACCCTCTTTTTCATCCCCTTCTTTGATGAGCCTTTTAGCTTCTGCCAGTACCCCTGTTAAATATTTTTTTTGGACGGAAACTATATCTGCAATTCTTGGCTTTAAATCATTAAATTCATGACGATCTCCTTGTGGAACTGGACCAGAAATAATCAAAGGTGTTCGAGCATCATCAATTAATACAGAATCTACTTCATCGACAATGGAATAGTGATGTGGTCGTTGCACTAAATCTTCTGGTGCGTGTGCCATATTATCTCTTAGGTAATCAAAACCAAATTCATTGTTGGTTCCATAGGTAATATCTGCATTGTATGCTTTACGACGAGCTTCCGAATTAGGTTGGTGATGATCGATACAGTCAACTGTTAAACCATGAAATTCAAACAAAGGCGCCATCCATGCACTATCACGTTTTGCCAAGTAGTCGTTTACGGTCACCAAGTGTACTCCATTTCCTGCCAGGGCATTTAGATACATAGGGAGTGTAGCAACAAGTGTTTTACCCTCTCCAGTTTGCATTTCTGCAACTTTCCCTTGGTGTAAAGCAATACCTCCGATTAACTGTACATCGTAATGAACCATGTCCCATGTAACTTCTTTACCTGCAGCATCCCAAGAATTTTTCCAAATTGCTTTTTCACCTTCAAGAATTACATAGTCATTAGTTGCTGAAATCTCTCTGTCAAAGGGAGTAGCATTAACTGATAGTGTTTCATTATCTTTAAATCGTTTAGCAGTTTCTTTCATTACTGCAAAGGCTTCAGGTAAAATATCTTCTAATGTTCTAACTTCAACTTTATAACGCTCGTCCTTTAGAGTATCAATTTCTTTGTATAGATCTTCTTTTTTATTGATATCTTCAATTTCATGAGACTTTAATTCTAAAGCATCAATTTGATCTTGTATTTCTTTTTGATCAGCCTTAATTTTATTTTTGAATTCAACTGTTTTAGCTCTTAATTCATCAATTGTAAGACTAGCAATCTCTGCTTCTTGGTTTTTTATAAGTGTAACCATTGGTTGGATTTCACCTATATCTTTTTTGGATTTATCCCCAACAAAGAGCTTTAGAACGTTATCTAATATTCCCATTTTGTATTGTGTATTATTTACTCAAATTGAAAAGTAAAATTACTTTTCAATATTT
>SGZC01000036.1 GCA_004213605.1 Flavobacteriales bacterium | reverse complement strand
GAATAAATTGTACAATTGAAATGAGGTTACATACTCAGGAATTAAAGAAGTCATACTTCCTTGACTCCAGGTAACGCCAATACTATTACCTAATATTGGATCTACGTTCGGAATATAAAAAATCAAACCATCTCGATTGGTATCTTCCCATACTCCTACAACGTTATCTCTGGCAGCTATTTGATAATCAACTTGGTTTGCTACATCAATCGAGTTTTGCCATTCTCCCATGTAAAGATAAACTCTAGATAATAACACATTAACTGCGTCTAGATTCATTCTTCCAACAGGATTTGTGGGATTAATTTTCATTTTCGCATCTTGGAGATCCTCTAATATTTTTGCATAAGATTCTGCAACTGATAGTCTAGCAGGTTCAATATTGGGGTCTGGTTCTTGAACATATGCAATTCCTAAACTAGAGTTTGCATCTCCTGATTGAGTTGGTATTTGTCCAAAAAAAGTAACGAGGTTAAAATGAGCTAATGCTCTGAGTGCTTTTGCTTCTGCAATCACATTATTTTTACTCTCCCCTTCAAAGTTCTGAACATAATATAGAATCTGGTTAGCTCTAAAAATTAAAGCATAAGCGTCTGAATAAGTCCCTCCTAATGTAGAATTAGAATTGTATTCATAATCGTGTAACGTTCTTTTTGAAAAACGACCTCTTTGAGAAAGTGTTACATTATCAGCTAATATATCAGGAGCACTTAATAAAGATCCTGCATCACTACTACCATATAAACCGCTGCTTGTTAACGCAGAATAAACTCCACGTAAACCATTTTCAAAATCTTGAGCAGTAACATAGGCATTTTCAGTTGCAAATTCATCATAAGGCAACTGATTTAGTTCATCATCACAGGAAAAAAATAGTCCTGCAAAAATTAATGTTGGTAAAAATATTTTATATAATTTTTTCATTTTTAAAATTTTTTGATTAGAAACTTAAGTCAATTCCAAAATTAACTGATTTTGTATTTGGATAACTATATAAAGTAGCTTCTCCAGGAGCAACTGTGTTCGCGAAATTAATGGTTTCTCCGGAAGATATTCCTACTTCAGGATCTCCGTAAAACTCAGTGAAAGTCAATAAATTTTGACCTTGAACATACAACCTCAAAGAATTAAATGGAACTTTTTTAAGTAATTCGCTTGAAAATGAATACGAAAAAGTAATATTTCTCATACGAATGTAATCTCCTTTTTCAAGAAATCTATCAGAATTCACTGAATTTGCTTCATTACGATAAATTGGGCTTGGTTGCACATTGGTGTCACCTGGTTGTTGCCAGTAGTTAAAAGCACTTAAAGCCTGATTATCGTCAATATTTATACCATCTGAATTTAAGTTAGAACGAACAAAATTATTGATCCAATTTCCAGACTTAAAAACAAAATCAGCTCTTAAACCCCAACCTTTGTAATTCAAATCTGTAAAGAATCCACCTTCTTTATCAGCGATAGTTGATTTTCCTTGAAGAACTCTATTTTCTCCCTCAGGAAGATCACCAGCTCTGTACACTTCACCGTCAGCCCCATAGAATAGGGGTGCTCCATTATTTGGATCAACCCCTGCATATCTTACTAGATAATGCTCATTGATCATAGCTCCTTCTCTAAATAAGATATTGAAAGCATTGTCCGGTATCACATCTTCTCCATCTGGCAATTCTACAATCTCATGATCCAAAAAGAAGATATTACCACCTAGAGTCCATTTCCAATCATTATTTCTTATGATATCTCCCTGTAATGACAATTCAAATCCTTTATTTTGAATTTCTCCCAAGTTTCCAAATATAGAACCAACTCCTGCTTCATCTGAAGTTGGAATAGCAAATAATAAATCTGTTGTATTCCTTACAAAATAATCAGCAACACCTCTTATTCTCCTGTCAAACAAATTGAATTCCATTCCAACATTTAATGTAGCGGTTGTTTCCCATTTTAATTCTGGATTTCCAATATTAGAGGGTATTGTTGCTGAACCACCTGGATAAGAACCAAATGAAACGTTATCTTGAGCAGCGTAACGTGAAATTCCATTTCTATTACCAACAGTTCCGTAAGATGCTCTTAATTTTAAATCGTTAATTTTATCAACATTGAAAAAATCCTCCTTTGCAATGTTCCAACCTAGGGATCCACTATAAAACAATCCCCAACGTGTATCTTTACCAAAATTTGAAGAACCATCATATCTTACAGAAGCCGATGCTAAATACTTTTGGTCAAAATCATAATCAGCAAATAAACCATAAGAAACCAGAGTTAAAATATTTTTTGTGGTACTCGCTGATGTTACTTGTGCAGCGTTAATTTGTGTTGTCAATAATTCTGAGGGGAAACCAATACTTCTTAAATTGTAACCATTGTTTTCGTTGTAGTTGTACTCAAACAATCCCAATATATTTAAATTGTGGGTGTCGCTCAGATAGTTATAATTTAAACGATTGCTCATGGTCATATCAAAATAATAATTTCCAGTATCTAATTTATTTCCAGGATTATCCGGATCCCCTATAATACTATCAAGAATACCGCCTGGTTTTGAGTAGCTTTCTGTTCTTCGGTTTAAGCTATTGATAGAAGTGTTAAAACCATAACTAAAACTGTCTGAAAACAAGATTTCTGCGTCGACACTCGATAAAAAGTTATTTTTAATCTCAAATGAAGGTTCTGATAACAGCGCTCCTCTAACATTAAATGTAGTGTGTGTTGGAGTATAAATAGGATTTCCATTTTCGTCTAAAAGTGGATTTCCATCTTCATCTAACTCAAATTCAGTCTCATAGGCATTGTAATCATACATTGCTCTAAAAGGATTTTGAACATTGTTTCTATCACGAGGTTCATCACTAGTCGATCTAGAATAACCAACATTTACACCAACTTTTAACCAATCCTTCGCATCAAAATTTAAATTCAATCGGGTGTTAATTCTTTCAAATCCGTCTAATTGATCAATAATTCCTCCATTTTTATCGTAGCCAACAGAAAAATAGTAATCCATCTTTTCCATTCCACCAGACATTGAAACATTGTTACTTTGTATATAACCATCTTTCAACATCAAATCTTGCCAATCAGTTTGGTAATCAAGTAAAAATTGACGTTCTGGGCTTCCAGGAAGTGTCGTTACACCAGGTAAGTTACTAGCAGCTGAAACACCTAAAGAATATAATTCAGCTTCATATTGCATTTTTTGAGAGGCATTCATAACATCAAAATTTGGTTGTATTCTCTCTGAATAGCCAAACCTTGAGCTAAATCGAATTTCAGCATCTTTATTTCTATTTCCACTCTTCGTTGTAATTACAACAACTCCATTAGCCCCTCTGGAACCATATCTAGCTGTTGTAGCCGCATCTTTTAAAACAGATAAATTTTCGATATCTTGATTTGAAATAGTTCCCAAATCTTGTTCTCTAACAACAGAGCCGTCGACAATGTAAAGTGGTGATGATGCACCAGCACTTAAGGAACCAACTCCTCTAATTCTTACAAAAGCTCCTTCTCCTGGTTTTCCGTTAGCAGCTGTAACCTGAACCCCGGCGGCTTTACCCTGTATCAAATTATCAATACTCGTAGAAGGTGTTAACTCCGCTATTTCGGAGGCAGAAATAGAAACTACTGCTGACGTTTGTACCGTTTTATTTCTTCGCGAATAACCCGTTACCACTACTTCTTCAAGCTCAGAGGCGTCTTCCTGAAGTTGAACATTATAACTGTTATTTGAATCTGATATTTTTCGCTCAACAGATATATAACCAATAAAGCTAAAAACGATTGTTTTTTCAGCATCCACGTTTAAAGTAAAATAACCATCGAAATCTGTTTGAGTACCATTATTCGTACCATCCTCGATAATATTTACTCCGATTAAGGGTTCCCCTGAGGTGTCAGTAACTACTCCAGAAATCGAATTTTCTTGGGCTAATACAGTAGTGATGTTAAAAAACATAAACACCAACCACTTAAAATAGTTTTTTTTCATATTGTGTAATTTAAGTTTGTAATAAGTTTATAGAAAAAATTAAATTTTTATAATAGCAAAAACAACATATAGTTTAAACAAGTTAATTGATGTTTTAAATTTTTAGAGTTATATTGTCTTAGCTAATAGTTTCTAAATATAAATAAAAAAAAATAAATTATTCTTTAAAATTATCACCATATTTATCCATAAGATAAATAATTCCTGTCATCGCTGCCGCTCCCAATTCTAATTCTCTTTTATTTACTTTATCAAAGGTATCATTTGCTGCATGATGGTAATCAAAGTAACGTTGAGAATCTGGACTCAAGCCAGCTAAAACGCTAATTATACCTTGATTTTTCAAAGGGCCAATATCTGCACCACTACCTCCTCTTACAAATCTATTGACTAGGTAGGGGGAAAACAAGGTCTCCCAGTTCTTAATTTGCTGAAAATTTTCTTCGTTAGTATCAAAAGAGAAGCCTCTTGGGGTAAATCCACCTGCATCACTTTCGAGGGCAAAAACATGAAACTCTTCTTTTCTTTTGGCCTCCACTGCGTATTTGTTACCGCCTCTCAAACCGTTTTCTTCATTCATAAACATTACTGCTCTAATAGTATGTTTAGGCTGGTATCCTACTTTTTTGAGGAGTCTCAAAACCTCTAAAGATTGAACACAACCAGCTCCATCATCGTGAGAGCCATCCCCTAAGTCCCATGAATCAAGATGCCCCCCAACTACAATAAATTTGTTGGGGCTTTCACTGCCTCTAATTTCACCTATTACATTATAGGATTGAACATCTGGATGTGATTTGCAATTTTGATTAAAATAAAATAATAGGTTTGGTTGTAATTTTAAAGTAGCGCTCAAATAATTTGCACCATTTGTGCTGATTGCACAAGCAGGAATTCTAAGATCTTTAGGCGTATCGCCATAACTCATTGCTCCAGTATGAGGAAAATCATCTTGACTTAAACTCATAGATCGCACAACAACACCTACTGCTCCATATTTAGCTGCCTCAGCGGCACCAGAATATCGCTGCCCAACGGCACCTCCATAGGCACGCATTGTCTGTATTAAATCATCCTGCATTGGCCGATTATAAAAAACAATGTTGCCTTTTATTTTTTCTCGTCCTAGCTTTTTTAATTCTTCAAAACTTTTTACTTCTACCACCTTTGCTTTGAGTCCTCCATAAGGTGTTGGAACAGAACCTCCAAGCGCGCAAATGTTTGCAATTGATGTAACACCTGGAGCGGTTTCTATATAAGCATATTCTTTAGCTCCACGAGTCCATTTTGGAACCATCACCGGCTGTAGCCAAACTTTATCTAAATCTAAATCTATCATTTGCTCTTTTGTGTAATCAACAGCTAGCTCTGCTCCCAGCGATCCCGAAAGTCTACTTCCTATATTATTTGATAAGTAATCTAACCACTGATAGCTTTGTCCATCATTTAATGAAGTGTTAAATAACTGTTTAATCATCGTAGAGTCTTGTTGATTTATCTTTTGAGAAAAACCAGAAAAAAAGGGAGAAAATAAAAGTGTTAAAGCTAATAATTTGACGAAATACGTATTCATTTTGTTGTAATTTTTACAGTTAAGAGTTTATCATATGAAGTTTAACTTCCTATAGAGTCAATTAAAGTCATTTACTTGCAAATAATTTTACATCTGTTTCAGAAACCTGTTCACCGCCCAAAATAATCAATCTTTCTATCACATTTCTCAATTCTCTAATATTTCCAGTCCAATCATATTTTTGCAACATAGTAATTGCTTTTTTTGAAAATTCCTTACAGGTAGTTCCTTGTTCCTCTGAAATTTTTTTTGCAAAATGTTGAATTAATAGAGGAATGTCTTCTCTTCTTTCATTCAAGGGTGGAACTTTTACTAAAATTACCGCTAAACGATGGTATAAATCCTCTCTAAATTTCCCCTCAGTAATTTCTTTTTTAAGATTTTTATTGGTTGCGGCTAAAACTCTAACGTTTACTTTTATGGTTTGGTCACTCCCGACTCTACTAATTTTATTTTCTTGAAGCGCTCTTAATACTTTAGCCTGAGCAGATAAACTCATATCGCCAATCTCATCAAGAAATAAAGTTCCATTATGAGCCGTTTCAAATTTTCCAACTCGATCTTTGGAGGCACCGGTAAAGCTTCCTTTTTTATGACCAAATAATTCACTTTCTATAAGTTCACTTGGTATAGCGGCACAATTCACTTCGACCAAAGGTTCTTTACTTCTATGACTTTTTTCATGTAACCAATGTGCAACAAGTTCTTTGCCTGTACCATTAGCACCCGTTATTAACACTCTAGCTTCACTAGGAGCTACTTTTTCAATCATCGCTTTTATTTTTATGATTGAAGAAGAATTTCCTATCATTTCAAATTTTTTATGTACAATTTTTTTTAAACGCTTGTTTTCAACCACTAATTTATTACTATCCAAAGCAATACGGACTGTATTTAACAAACGGTTTAAATCTGGTGGTTTAGAAATATAATCAAAAGCTCCTATTCTCATGGATTGAACAGCTGTGTCTAGATCCCCATGCCCAGAAATCATGACTATTGGGGTTTCTGGCTTTATTATTTTTATTTGATTAAGAACTTCAATACCATCCATTTTAGGCATTTTGATATCGCATAAAATAAGATCAAAATTTTCCTTTTTTATTAATTCAACTCCTTGTAAGCCGTCTTCAGCTTCGGACACCTTATAATCAGGATTTTCTTCAGAAAGTATTTTCAATAATACTCTTCGAATAGCTGCTTCATCCTCAATGATTAAAATTTTTGACATAAAATAAAAGAAATTTTAGTAGTTAGATTTTGACCTCTATAAATGTAGTAAATAATAAAATAAAAGATTTATTACCATTGAAGAAGATTATAAAAAAGCCTCATAAAACAAAACCCACCCTCTAATTTAATAAAGGATGGGAAAAAATTGCTATGAAAAAGAAAAATTTCGCTACTAAATCAGCAGCGAAAATCAAAGATAATAAAATTATTTAACAATCTAAACTTTTAAGAAAACATATCTTTTACTTTTTCAAAAAAAGACTTATCCCCTTTCTCTGGATTGGGTTGAAAATTGTCGTCCCCACTCATTTTTTTGAAAAATTCCTTTTGTTCCTTATTTAAGGTTTTTGGAGTCCATACGTTTATATGAACAAGTAAGTCACCTGTGCCATAATTATTGATACTTGGTATTCCTTTGTTTCGTAGACGAAGAATTTTACCACTTTGAACACCTTGTTCTATCTTAATTCTAACTTTTCCATTGACGGTGTCAATTTCTTTTGATGTTCCTAAGACAGCATCTGAAAAACTAACGTATAGATCATGATGTAAATTATCACCTTCTCTTTGAAGAGTAGCATGAGGAAGTTCTTCAATGGCTACTAATAAATCTCCTGAAATTCCATTTCCAGGTGCTTCGTTACCTTTCCCAGAAACCTTCAGTTGCATACCTTCTACAACACCAGCTGGTATTTTTATAGAAACGGTTTCCTCGGTTTGCAGCATTCCGTGAGCATCTGCGTTGGAAGGTTTTTTATCAATAGTCTGGCCTGAACCACTACAGGAATTACAGGGTGCAGAAGTTTGCATTCGACCTAATATTGTATTTTGAATACGTGTTACCTGACCGCTACCGTTACATGTTACACATGTTTTATAAGTAGTGCCTTTAGCAACTTTTTTACGCTTAACTTTTATTTTTTTCTCAACTCCATTGGCAATTTCTTCAAGAGTTAACTTTACCCTTATTCTCAGGTTACTCCCTTTGGTTTGCGCTCTTCGGCCACCACCAAAACCACCAAAACTACCGCCTCCAAAAATATCACCAAATTGACTAAATATGTCGTCCATATTCATCCCACCTCCACCAAAACCGCCAAAACCACTGCCGCCTCCTTCAAAAGCTTGATGACCAAAACGATCATATTTCGCTTTTTTATCAGCATCACTCAAGACTTCATATGCTTCTGCAGCTTGTTTAAATTTCTCTTCGGCTTTTGTATCACCGGGATTTTTATCCGGATGAAATTCGATTGCTTTCTTACGATAAGCTTTTTTTATTTCAGAAGCTGAAGCTCCTTTTGAAACTCCTAATATTTTGTAAAAATCTTCTTTCAATTTGACTTAGCTGTTTGAATATTTATAATTTATTTATTGCCCGATAACTACTTTTGGGAAACGTATCGTTTTATCACCTAATACATATCCTTTTTCAATAATGTCGATTACTTTGCCTTTTAAATCATCTGTTGGGGCAGGTATTTGAGTAATTGCTTCGTGAATATCAGCATCAAAAATATCACCTTTCTTGGTGTCTACAGGCTTTAACCCCTTTGCATTCAATGTTTCTCGGAGCTTGTTGTTTATTAGCACTATACCTTTAAGATGCCCTGTATCATCAGATTTTTCTATCTCTTGCAAAGCCCTATCAAAATCGTCAAGAACGGGAAGTAATGCACTCATTACCCCTTCACTTGCTGTTGAAAATAATTCAATTCGTTCTTTACTTGTTCGTTTTCTGAAATTTTCAAATTCTGCGAAAAGACGTAAGTTTTTATCTTTTTCTTTTTCTAGATCTGATTTTAAAATATCCAAAGGATCTTTTTCCTCTATAATTTCTTCACTAACTACTTCTTTTTCTGATGTCAGTACTTCTTCCTCAACTGAATCCTTTTCTTTTTTATTCTTATTGCTCATAAACGTGTTGTTTATATTTTAAATTTTTAATGAAATAACAAAAGTACTGCCATAGACAAATAAATGTCAAAATGTCACTAAAAATAAGTTTTATTCATCGTATTTAAACATCAAATATTTAAATTTTAGTCGCTCTCAACATTTCTCTTTTACCTGGAGGTCCAGGAAGTCTCTCTACCAAAAAGCCTGCAGATTGCATCGCTCTCCTTACACTTCCCTTAGCGGAATAAGTGACTAAAACTCCTCCTGCCACAAGCGCATTGTACATTTTAACAAAAATACGCTCCGTCCATAAATCTGGTTGAACTCTGGCTCCAAAAGCATCAAAATAAATAATATGATACCTATTTTTATCTTCAATTTCAGAAAAAAATTGTTTTCTTTTTTCAATAGAAAAATAATCATTGCAACTATATTTTTCTTCCCATGGACTTTGATGTAAACTATGATAATCTTTTTTTGAGCAATTTAGCTGAACTAAATAGTTTAATTTTTTAATTTCAGACATTTCAACTGGATAAGCCTCAACACCAGTATAATGAATAGATTGTTGAAGTCTATTAGATTCTAATAACGTAATTATGGCATTTAAACCTGTTCCAAATCCAATTTCTAGGATATTTAGAGCTGAAGTTTTTTTATTCTGAAGGTAATAATAGAGACCCTTTTTAATAAATACATGTTTCGATTCTTGTATTGCTCCGTGTTTAGAATGATATTGCTCATTCCATTCTGGAATATGAATAGTTGTAGAACCATCGTTTGTAATGATTATTTCTCGTTCCAACACTATTACTTTATCAATAATTTTTTAATACTCGGAATCGGTCCGGCACATTCTGATGTATGACAAGCAATACAAGTATTAATTGAATTATTGTAGCGTGTTTTTAATGAAATTGGACTAACGGTATCAAACAAGGTCCTAACATTGTCGATATAAACCTTTGAATACGTTATTAAATTTTCTGAATAAGGCTTGTCATTGGTTAATTTTGAATTAAAAATATTAAGAAAATAGCTTGGAAAACGATTTGGGGGTGTTCCTGTGATAATTCCTTTTTTCATCTTACTATTTTCCTCATAGATACATCTCATAAAGAGAGCCATCTCAGATTCCTCATACATATTAGGTATAAATTTTTTTGTAGTAGATAAATCCGAATTTTGACAAGAAATTAAAAAAAATGCTATTGATATGAATTTCATATTCACTCGATTAATAAAACACCGTCAGCTTCCAGTGAAAGTGTTTTTTTTATCTGAGTTATGGCAGCTATTTCTTCATCACTTTTTCCTGCATCCTCAGCATAGTGTCGCTGTTCTTCAATTGAAACTTCAGACACAAAAGCCTTACCATTAACAATCACCTCTTTGTCAGCAATGTTTTTTGGCATAAAAAACCCATAATCTTTAAATTTGACCATAGCTTCCTCAGTACCAATATCCAGGAGTATCCAACATCCTTTCGCTTGACAAACTTCATTTACAGTGGCTGAAAATTTCATATTTAATGTATCGCCTACTCTAAGATTTTTATAAGTTTCAACAACTTGATCGTTTGAAAGTAGTTCTTTATTGGAAATTTCCCCACCAAACGATAAATAAGAAAGTTCGTTTTTATGTTCAGTTTTACAAGCAACTAACAGGGTAACTATCGATAATAGCAAGATTCGTTTTTTCATGTTTCGAATGTTTTAAATTATTACAAAATTAATATAATTTTAAGTAAAAATAGGCTTTAATTAATTACTTTTACACTTGAAAACTGATGTTTATGATCTATCAAAAATCTTCACATTTGACCATAAAAAACATAGTAAGCTCAAAAATAAACAACGTAGATTTTAAAAATTTAAAATTCGGTCATGTTTTTACGGACTACATGTTTGAATGTGATTATACTGACGGATCATGGGTAAATCCAACCATAAAACCATTTGGAAATCTTTCCATCTCTCCCGCATCTAAAGTTTTTCATTACGGTCAAGCCGTTTTTGAGGGAATGAAAGCTTACAAGGATAATTTTGGTAAAATTTGGTTATTTAGACCTGAAGAAAATTTTAAGAGAATAAACAAATCTTCAAAAAGACTAGCAATCCCAGAGTTTCCAAAAGAGTTGTTTTTTGAAGCATTAGAAAAAATGCTAATACTTGACAAAGATTGGATAAAGCCTGGAATTGGAAATTCATTATACATTCGACCGTTTGTAATAGCCACCCAAGCTGAGGTTTCTGCGTCGCCTTCAAACGAGTATAAATTTTTAATTTTATTCTCTCCTGCACAAGCCTACTATGCTGGAGATGTAAAGGTTGTTATTGCAGAACACTACAGCAGATCTGCTGATGGAGGTGTTGGAGCTGCAAAAGCAGCTGGCAATTATGCAGCGCAATTTTATCCAACTAACCTTGCTAAAGAAAAAGGGTTCCATCAAATAATTTGGACAGACTCTAAAGAGCATAAGTTTCTTGAAGAAGCTGGAACTATGAATGTTTTCTTTAGGATAAACGATACCTTAATCACCGCTCCGGTAAGCGACCGAATATTAGATGGAGTAACTAGAAACAGTTTGATTGCTTTAGCAAAAAGAGATGGGATAAAAGTCGAAGAAAGAAAAATTTCGGTTGATGAGCTAAAAGAAGCGTCCAATAATAATACTTTAAAAGAAATTTTTGGTGCGGGTACCGCCGCAGTAATAAGTCCTGTAATTGATTTCAGTCACAAAAACAAGGTTTACCACCTACCAAAAATCAAAGAAAGTTATGCCACTATTTTTAAATCTGAATTATTAAATATTCAACATAACAATGCTGAAGATAGTTTTGGATGGAGATACCCTGTCAAATAATCATTTATTTAAAATAGAACTTATATCTGGTTTAAAATAATCGGGCCCTTTTAAAACTTTACCATCTTGCCTATAAATAGGTTTTCCATCAGCTCCTAACTTACTCATATTACTTTTCTGAATCTCATTAAATACCTCTTCAATTTTATGTTGCATGCCGTGCTCTATGATTGTACCACATAGAATGTATAACATGTCCCCTAATGCATCTGCAACCTCGACTAAATCTTTATTATTCGCTGCATCTAGATATTCTTCATTTTCTTCTCGCATTAATTTATAACGCAATAGGTTTCTACTCCAATCTAATTCGGCCGTGGGAGAATTTTGTATTCCCAATCCAAAAGCTTTATGAAATTTGTGTACTGCTTTTATTTTACTTTCCATCTGTTATCGTATTAATATCTTTTATTTTACAAGAAAATTTAAATCGTATTAAATTTTATGGTTATTTTTACGCTTATAAATCTACATAAATATGTTTAGTTCTGGACAGTGGACCTTTGTAATTTTTTTTGTAATTACTTTTATTATAGTAATTACTATTAGCTATAGAAAAGACAAATTGTTACATAAAAAACATTATAAAGGTGCTTACTGGATTTTATTAGGGTTTATTACTTTTGTAATGCTCTTAATTTTTTTAAAAGATTTACTCAAACAATAAAAAAAGCTTTCTGTAAAACAAAAAGCTTTTCCTTTAAATTTAAAAATTTTCTTCCCCTTAGTTAACCTCGGGTAAAAAGTTATAATTGGTAGAATACTCCACCATTTGATCTTGAAAAGATGCAGGTTGGGTAATCGTAAAACTTTCAATTTCTCCTGAATCGTTCATTTTTGGAACGATCACCGGATTAACAAATCCACTGTAGGGAGCAGAGGTAAATTGTTCATTTCTTTCTAATACTTCTTTATGTAGATCTTGGTCTACTTTAACACCATAACCCTCAACCAAAGCCTCTGCTGCTTTAAAATCTCCCTCAGATTTAATTCGTTGGGTCTCTCTTAATAATTGTCCAAATAAATCATGTAATTTATCATAATCATTAATTTGGAAATAGGTTTTACCATCTCGAGATACTTTTTCAATGACATTGTCAGGTGTGCCTTTTTCATAGGCCCAAGCCGATACCCACTGCCTGTTAACCATGTGCGCTTCTTCAACGTCATCTCCCAATTCTAGTCTAATCAACTGAGTCATTAAACCATTTCTAATATACCCATCGTATGCAGCTTTTCCAACTTCATTCCAATTTTGAACCAATCCTAAATCTTGTAATTTAGAGTTGTATAAAAAATATAAACCTACAAGATCTGCACGACCTTCTTCCAAAGTCGATGCATATTTTTTTAATGTTTCTTTAGTTTCACCCACTCCAGGATTTAATTGTCCAGAAGCATGCCCGATAACTTCATGTAACGCCGTATGCAATTTATCAGCTAATTGGCCATGTTTTTTTTCTAATTCGTACTCTTCATTATCATTCACATATTCTTTTAAACGTCCTGAGCTTCCTGCATTATTATAGGAATGTATAATATTCCCGAGAGATACAGATTTTGATCCAACCGCTGCGCGAATCCAGTTAGCATTTGGCAAATTAACTCCAATAGGAGTACTTGGGGAAGCATCACCAGCCTCTCCAGCTACATTTACAACCTTGTAACTTACCCCTACCACATTTTTCTTTTTATGTGCTTCCATTAGTGGAGAATTATCCTCAAACCATTGTGCGTTTTCAGATAAAACTGCCATTTTTTGAGACATATCAAAATCTTTGACTTGTACAATTGTTTCGTAAGATCCTGTGTAACCAACCGGATCATTATAAACCTCAATAAAACTATTTATATAGTCGATATTTCCTTCTGTAGCAGCTGTCCACGCAACATTGTAATCATCCCAAATTTGAAGATCACCCGTTTTATAATATTCAATTAATAAGCCCAAAGCATCTCCTTGTGCTTTGTTTTCGGCTTCGCCTTGAGCTAGTTCTAGCCACTTTACAATCTCATCGATCGCGGTGCCGTACAAGCCTCCGGATTTATAAACTCTTTCTGTTAGTTCTCCGTTGATTTTTACAAGTTGAGAGTTCAGACCAAACGATAAAGGTTTATCTTTATTTGGGGATACTTTGTTGCTATAAAAATTTTCTACATCAGCAGTTGTTATGTCTGGTCCATAAAGGTTTACTGCTGATAGCAATACATTGTCCACATCCTTAGTTAGATTTACTTTTTTTGCGTCTTTATTATTAAAAATTACATCAAATGCTTCTCCCTCTAATTTGGTGTTGGTTTCAGCTAGCAAACCACTCAAATAGTCTGATGAGAAATTGGCTGTAAATTTTGCATTTGAATAATGGTGGTGTATACCATTTGAAAACCATACCCTCTTAAGGTATGTTTCAAAGCTATTCCAATCCTCGTTATTTCTATCACCTTCATAAGTTAAATAAACATTTTCTAATGCTTTTCTTATGGTCAGGTTATGACGAT
>SGZC01000035.1 GCA_004213605.1 Flavobacteriales bacterium | reverse complement strand
TGTGAAAGGAAAAGGAATTGGAAAAACATTAGAATTCCCAACGGCCAATCTTCATTTAAAAGAAGATTATAAATTAATACCCAAAAATGGAGTGTATTTAGTTCAATCAATAATTTCAGGAAAAAAAGTTTTTGGACTTACTAATATCGGCACTAATCCTACTGTTGGCGGAACTTATAAAACAATTGAGACTTATTTTTTAGATTATTCGAGAGACCTTTACCAAAAGGAAATACAATTAAATTTTATTAAAAAAATTAGAGAAGAAAAAACTTTTGAGTCTAAAGATGCATTAAAAAATGCCATTACAAAAGATGAACAATTCGCAAGGAACTATTTAAATAATAATGAATAAATTTCTCTTTAAACAAATTGACAATACGGGACTCAGTCTTTTTAGAGTTGTTTTTGGTTTGTTAATTACTTTAGAAGCTTTTGGTGCGATAGCAACTGGTTGGGTACGGCGAGTTTTTGTAGATCCTGACTTTACATTTAACTTTATTGGGCTTGACTTTTTACAAGTCTTTGTTGGAGAAGGCATGTATCTTTATTTTGTCCTGATGGGAACTCTCGGAATTTTTGTAATGCTCGGCTATAAATATAGAATAGCTATGTTTTCCTATGCAATTTTATGGACAACGGTTTATTTGATGCAAAAAACATCTTATAACAATCATTATTATTTAATGGTGCTGTTGTGTTGGATAATGGCTTTTTTACCACTAAATAAACGATATTCATTGGACGTGAAATTTAATCCATCATTAAAATCGATAGCTGTCTCACAATGGGTTAAGTGGACTTTAGTATTACAAGTAGGAATTGTTTTTACGTATGGTTCGGTTGCTAAATGGTATCCCGACTGGATCAATGGGATAGCACCCGGTGTATTATTACAATCAAAAAGTCATTACTATTTAATTGGAGACCTACTGCAGCAAAAATGGGCACATTATACACTCGCTTACTTTGGGATTATTTTTGATTTAGTAATAATTCCTATGCTATTGTGGAAAAAAACAAGACTATTAGGTTTTTATCTTTCTTTATTTTTTCATCTATTTAATTCTATTGTATTTCAAGTAGGTATATTTCCATATATGTCTATCGCTTTTGCACTCTTCTTTTTTACTTCGGAAACCATTCAGAAAAGATTTAAGCTAAAAAAAGAAATTTACATTGAAAATGAATGGATGAAACCCAAATACAACACAAATATACCGATTGGTATATTTGTGTTGTATTTCATTGTTCAACTTGTATTACCTCTACGGCATTGGGTTATAAAAGATGACGTATTATGGACTGAAGAAGGGCATCGAATGAGTTGGCGAATGATGTTACGGTCTAAAAAAGGGGTGCTTAAAATATATACTTTGGATCAAGAAACTGGAGAAAAAAGCAGGTACGACTACAAGAAAATGTTATCCCCAAAACAAAAAAGAGCTATCGCTACTAAACCAGACTTAATGTGGCAACTTGCTCAAAAAATTAAAGAACAAGAAAAAAAAGCAGGGAACGATGTTAAAGTATTCTTCAACTCAAAAGTTAGTGTTAATGGAGGCCCTTATTTTCAATTTACAAACGATACTATAGATATTGCTAGTCTAGACTGGAATCCTACAAAACATAGTAATTGGCTATTCTCCTCTCCAAAAGATTACCATCGTAAATAAGCAATAAAAATCTTAAATAAAAGTATCATTTTTGCTAAATTGCAAGCTAAATTAATTCGGTAAATGTTACAGGTAAACGAAATTCGAGAGAATAAAAAAAAATTCATCCAGGCGCTTTCAAAAAGAGGTTTTGATGCATCAATAATTTTTGGTGATGTATTACAAACAGATGAATTGCGAAAAGCTACTCAAGCTAAACTCGATGAAACCCTAGCACAATCCAATTCATTTTCTAAAGAAATTGGACTACTGTATAAAAAAGGAGAAGCACAAAAAGCAACTCTTTTAAAAGAAAAAACGTATCAATTAAAAGAGGAATCAAAAAAACTAACCGAAACTTTAAATAATACCCTCGAAAAGTTACAAACCCTTCTTTTTACCATCCCTAATATTCCAAATGATTTAGTTCCGGCTGGAACTGATGAAAATGACAATGAAGAAATTTTTAAAGAAGGTGAAATTCCAATATTAGCCGAAGGAGCATTGCCACATTGGGAATTGGCAAAAAAATACGACTTAATAGATTTTGAACTAGGTGTAAAAATTACTGGAGCTGGGTTTCCTGTTTACAAAGGCAAAGGAGCTAGATTGCAGCGCGCGTTAATTGCTTATTTTTTAGATAAAAACATCCATGCTGGTTATGTCGAATATCAAGTGCCGCATCTGGTAAACGAAACTTCAGGCTATGCAACCGGCCAGTTACCTGATAAAGAGGGGCAAATGTATCATGTAACCGGTGACGACTTGTATTTAATCCCTACTGCCGAGGTTCCAGTTACCAATATATTTCGTGGAGACTTAAGGACGCATTCTGAGTTACCCATTTTGTGTACGGGTTATACTCCTTGTTTCAGAAGAGAAGCGGGAAGTTACGGTGCACACGTAAGAGGTCTAAATAGATTACACCAGTTTGATAAAGTAGAAATTGTTAGAATAGAAAAACCTGAAAACTCTGATGCAGCCCTTACAAAAATGGTAGAACACGTTAAAGGTATTTTAAAAGAATTAAAACTTCCCTATCGCATTTTAAGATTGTGTGGAGGAGATTTAGGTTTTACTGCTTCACTGACCTACGATTTTGAAGTGTTCTCGACGGCACAAGATCGTTGGCTAGAAATATCCTCTGTTTCCAATTTTGAAGCTTTTCAAGCCAATAGATTAAAATTACGCTACAAAGATGAAGATGGCAAAAATAAACTAGCCCATACACTCAACGGAAGTGCCTTAGCATTGCCAAGAGTATTGGCAGGAATTCTAGAAAACTGCCAAAGTCCAGAAGGCATCAAAATTCCTGCTGTTTTAGTTCCCTATTGTGGTTTTGACTTGATTAATTAAAAAACTTTGAATCTTGCGCAAAATTATTTTCATTTTATTTTTTTTCACGTTAACAATTGTTAGTGCACAAAACGATTTGTTAGCCAATAATTATTTTGAACAAGGAGAATACGAAAAAGCATTGTCACTGTATACTAAACTTTATAAAAAAAATAAGAATTTCAAGTATTTTAAAGCGATTATAACCTCTAACCAACAACTTGAAAATTATACAGAAGCTGAAAAACTAATACTTAATAAACTAAATGAAAAAAAAGTAATTCCTCAACTCTACGTCGAATTGGGGTATAATTATTCTTTACAGAGAAACGATTCATTAGCAACTATCTACTATAATAAAGCGATTCTTTTTGTAAAAGAAACCGTTAAATTTAATTATGGTCGAAGTGTGGGACTAGCTTTCGAAAAATATAGCTTAATAGAACAGGCTATTCGAACCTATGTAATAGCAATGGAAGTATTTCCGAACAGTGACTTTAGTTATCAGCTTGCTAAATTATACGGAGAGCAAGGAAATCTTGAAAAAATGTTCGATAGCTACTTAACCTTAATTAAAAAAAATCGTTCTTACCTGGGAGTTACGCAACAAAGTTTTAGTCAATATATTTCTGAAAACTCAGAAAAAGAAGCAAACATCTTACTTCGTAAAGCATTGTTACAAAAACTTCAATCCAAACCCGATATATTGTATAATGAATTACTAAGTTGGTTGTTTGTGCAACAAAAGGATTATAAGAAAGCATTTATACAAGAAAAAGCAATTTACAAACGTATGGGAGATGGTGACTTGTCAGGAATTGCAGATATTGCCTACATAGCAACTAAAGACGAGAATTATGAAACCGCTACTTTGATTGTTAATTATTTAATAGAAAATGCCTCTAGTCCAGAAGTTAAAATAGCAGGGTACCAACATTTAATGAAGATTAAGCTTGAGACCGCTTCGAAAAATGAATATCTTAAAATTGAAAAAGAATATCAGCGTCTTTTTAGTGAATTTGGCGAGGAGAAGAACACCTACCAATTACAATTAGACTATAATTATTTTGAGGCATTTAAAAATAAAAAACAAGAATTTGCCATTGCTAATCTAAAAAGCTTTTCAAAACAACCCTTATCTCGTTATCAAAAAGCAAGAGTCAAAATGTTAATTGCTGATATTTTGGTATTGGATGAACGATTTAATGAAGCTTTAATTTACTACTCGCAAATTCAAAATGAAGTCAAAGGTAATTTGTTGGCACAAGAAGCCCGCTATAAAGTAGCCCAAACGAGTTATTTTAAAGGAGATTTTAATTGGGCGCAAGTACAGCTAGATGTTTTAAAAAAATCTGCAACACAATTAATCGCTAATGATGCCATGTACTTAAGTTTGATGATAAAAGACAACTCGTTAGAAGATTCTACACAAACGGCATTAAGGCACTATGCAAGAGCTGATTTATTTACACTTCAAGGAAAAGAAGAAGAAGCAATTTTAATTTTGGAAGACTTACTACTAAACCATAAGGGAGAAAAAATTGAAGATGAAGCCCTTTTAAAATTAGGGGAATTGTACGAAGTAAAAAAGGCATACGCTAAAGCAGAAAAAAACTATCAAATGCTTATTGAATATTATAATAAGGATATTTTGGCAGATGATGCTTATTATAAATTAGCACAATTATACGAAACAAAACTCAACCAACCTCAAAGAGCAAAGGAGTGTTACGAAGCAATTATTGATCATTATGAGGATAGTATTTACTTTATAGAGGCAAGGAAAAAATTTAGACGATTAAGAGGAGACGAAATTGAATAACTATGATCATATATAATGTTACCATAAACATAGAAGAAAGTATCCATGACGAATGGTTGGAATGGATTAAAAATCATATCCCGCAAGTATTAGCCACAGGAAAATTTATTGACGCTAGACTTACCAAAGTCCTAGTGGAAGAAGAAATGGGAGGCACTACTTATGCGATACAATACAAAGCAAAATCTCGTGAAGCTCTGGAGAGTTATTATCAAAATGATGCCTCCGGTTTAAAACAAGAAGGCTTAATGAAATTCGCAGACAAAATGCTGGCATTTAGGACTGAACTTGAAATTATCGACGAATATACCGTTACAAATCACTAAAAATGGCGGTTAGAGCAAAAAAACATTTAGGACAACATTTTCTTAAAGATGAAAATATCGCAAAAAAAATAGCCGATACATTAACTCTTGAAAACTATACAAGTGTACTAGAAATTGGACCTGGCATGGGGGTTCTTACCAAATATTTAGTTGAAAAGAATCTTGAAGTTATCGCCATGGAACTAGATTCAGAATCTGTTATTTATCTCGAACAAAATTACCCCCACAAAAATTTAAAAATTATCTCTGCTGACTTTTTAAAATTTGATCTTATTGATTTTTTTAAAGGTAAGCCCTATGCTATCACTGGGAATTTCCCATATAATATTTCTACACAAATTGTATTTAAAACGCTAGAGTGGCGAGACCAAATTCCTGAGTTTACCGGAATGTTTCAAAAAGAAGTTGCTCAACGAATTTGCGAAAAAGAAGGTTCTAAAACCTATGGTATTTTATCTGTTTTAGTTCAGGCCTTTTACGATGCTGAATATTTGTTTACCGTTCCACCTTCTGTTTTTAATCCCCCACCTAAAGTAGATAGCGGCGTACTACGCCTTAAAAGAAAACTAAAATTTACTCTCTCTTGTAATGAGAAAATACTCTTTAAAGTGGTAAAAACTGCCTTCCAACAACGAAGAAAAACATTAAGAAACAGCTTAAAAGTCTTCAATATTTCTGATAAATTGAAAGAAGATGCTATCTTTGGGCAGCGACCAGAACAACTTTCTGTTGCTGAATTTATAATGCTCACTCAAAAATTAGAGAACGATGCAATTTCAACTAACACCGGATTATCTTGAAAAAGTAGTCCAACTCATCGCAAATAAAGATAGAATTGCTCTAAGGCAGTTACTAAAAGACATCCATTTTGCTGATATTGCTGAACTGTTAGAAGAATTAAATTCAGAAGAAGCTACCTGCCTTATTAAGTCTTTAGAAAGTGAAATAACTTCGGAGGCTTTAATGGAACTCGATGAAGATGATCGAGAAAAAATTCTAAATCGTCTTTCTCCTTTAGAAATTGCCAAAGAAATTGAAGAAATGGACACTGACGATGCTGCCGATGTGGTAGCAGAACTTGAGGATCATATTCAAAAAAAGGTAATCGAAAAAATTGAAGACGAAGAACATGCTTCTGATATTGTTGAACTATTAACTTATGAAGAAGATACTGCTGGAGCTTTAATGGCAAAAGAATTAGTAAAAGTTAAAGAAACATGGACGGTAGCTGGTTGTGTGAGAGAAATGAGAAGGCAAGCAGAAAATGTGACACGTGTTCACTCCATTTATGTTACGGATATAGATGATAAATTAAAAGGACGCTTATCGTTAAAAGATCTTTTAACCGCTTCTACTAAAACGCATATCAGCGATGTATATATATCAAAAGTTGATTATGTGTCTGTAAATACGAAAGATGAGGAGGTTGCAAAAATTATGCAAAAATACGATCTAGAAGCAATCCCTGTAGTGGATCAAAAAGGAGTTTTGGTTGGCAGAATTACTATTGATGATATTATAGACTTTATCAAGGAAGAGGCAGAAAAAGATTACCAATTAGCAGCCGGTATCTCACAAGATGTTGAGGCTGATGACAATATTTATCAACTGACAAGGGCGCGTTTGCCTTGGCTGGTATTAGGCCTTTTAGGCGGCTTAGGCAGTGTATATATTTTACAAGGGTTTGATGAGGCATTGTCCAACTATCCAATCTTATTTTTCTTCACCCCACTAATTGCTGCCATGGCAGGAAATGTTGGAGTACAATCGAGTGCCATTATTGTACAAGGGTTGGCGAACGGTGTTGTTAAAGGAAGCATGTTTAATCGTTTGGTAAAAGAAGTCGGTTTGGCATTGATTAATGGAAGTATTTTAGGGATATTGGTGGTTATTTTTGGCGCATTAGTCGATCAAAAATTTATCGTGAGTTTTACGATAGCTTTGTCAATGCTTTCGGTTATTGTTATAGCTTCTCTAATTGGAACATTTGTTCCTATTATTTTAGATCGAAAAGGAATTGATCCTGCAATAGCTACGGGTCCATTTATAACTACCAGTAACGATATATTTGGGATTTTCTTGTTTTTTTATATTGCAAAACTCATCCTTGGTTTTTAAATGAAAATTTATTTAATAACTTATGAGGAATCTAATTTCTCGAAAATATGAAAATACTTCATCTCGATAAAAACCACCCTTTACTTATAAAACAACTAGCTGAAGCTGGATTTGAAAATGATGAAGATTATACTTCCTCAAAAGAGACGATTGAAAAAAAAATCGCCAACTATCAGGGAATTGTTATTCGAAGTCGATTTAAATGCGATCAAAAATTTATTGATGCTGCTGCAAACTTAAAATTTATTGCGCGAGTAGGTGCCGGTCTGGAGAGTATTGATATTCCTTATGCAACCTCTAAGAATATTATTTTGATTTCTGCTCCAGAGGGAAATAGAAATGCTGTTGGAGAACATGCTTTAGGGATGATTCTTTCCTTATTTAATCAACTAAATAAAGCAAATCAAGAAGTTAAAAATGGACTTTGGCTACGTGAAGAAAATAGAGGAATTGAATTGGATGGGAAAACTGTAGGGATTATAGGATATGGAAATATGGGGAAAGCGTTTGCAAAAAAACTCAGAGGTTTTGATTGTGAGGTTTTATGCTACGATATAAAAAACAAAGTCGGAAATGAAAATGCAAAACAAGTTGGTTTGAAGGAATTTCAAAAACGTGTTGATATTGTAAGCCTTCACACTCCTTGGACAAACTTAACCGATCGGTTAGTAAATGCTGATTTTATAAAACAGTTTTCAAAACCTTTTTGGTTTATAAATACCGCGAGAGGGAATAGTGTCGTTACCAAAGATTTAATTCATGCATTAAAGAAAGGTAGTATTCTTGGAGCAGGATTGGATGTTTTAGAGTATGAAAAAAGTTCTTTTGAATTGTTATTTAAGGAGGACATGCCTTTGGAAATGTCTGAATTGTTACAAATGGAGCGAGTTATTTTAAGTCCACACATTGCAGGATGGACCATTGAAAGTAAAAAAAAATTAGCGCAAATTATTGTGTATAAAATTATCGATAATTTTAACGGGAATCAATACGTATAACATATTCTTACTTTAGAAAAATGAGTGCCTTTATTAAACTTTAAATAAATTAATATGAGTGAAGAAAATAACAGTTCATTTGAAGCCGAGACAAAAAAAACTGCAAATGAGTTTAAAGAAAGTTGGAACCAAGTAACAACTACTAGAGAAAACAAAAAGGTATTAGCTGGAGTTTTAGGGATATTTTTTGGTCATATTGGTATCCATAAATTTATATTAGGTTATAATAAAGAGGGGTTTATTCAAATTTTACTAACCTTTATTACTTGTGGTATTGCTGGAATTGTGGGCTTTATTGAAGGTATTATTTACCTTACAAAAAGTGACGAAGTCTTTTATAACACCTATCAAGTTGGAAAACGACCCTGGTTTTAATAGAGATCAGAAATATACTCCAGTCTCTATGATGAAAGATTTTCTAACATAATTGAAGTCATTTGATCTAACGTAGTTTTATTTTCCCAACCCCAATCATTTTGAGCATCTGAATCATCGATACTTTGTGGCCAAGAATCCGCAATTTTTTGTCTAAAATCTGGTGTGTATTCTATTTCAAAATCAGGAATTTTTTTCCGTATACTCGCAGCAATTTCAGAGGGATTAAAACTTAGTCCCGATAAGTTATAAGAACTTCTTGTTTTAATTTTTTCTTTTGGAGCCTCCATAATAGCTAAAGTGGCTCTTATCGCATCGTCAATAAACATCATGGGCAAAGTCGACATTTCATCAAGAAAACAACTATATTTTTCATGTTTAACCGCCTTATGATAAATATCTACAGCGTAATCTGTGGTCCCTCCTCCTGGAGCAGTTTTATAACTAATTAAACCAGGATATCGAATACTTCTAATATCTAAATTGTATTTATTATGGTAATATTCACACCATCTTTCTCCTGCTTGTTTACTGATACCATAAACCGTAGAAGGCTCCATAATCGTTTTTTGAGGTGTCTGTTTTTTTGGAGTTGTAGGCCCAAAAACAGCAATACTGGAAGGCCAAAACACTTTTTTTACTTTTCGATCTTTCCCTAAGTTTAAAACGTTAAATAATGAAGCCATATTTAAATCCCAGGCTTTCATAGGAAATTTTTCAGCCGTTGCAGATAGCATCGCTGCTAATAAATATACTTCTGTAATTTCATAACGAATAATAAGGTCTTCCATCGCTTTATAATTCATGGCGTCTAAAATCTCAAAAGGGCCCTCTTTACTTAGAGTTCCATCATCTTCTCTAATATCTGTAGCAAGAACTTTATCATTTCCATATTTTTTTCTCAAAAACAGTGTAAGCTCGGTCCCTATTTGACCTGAAGCTCCTATAATAAGTATCCTTTTTTTCAAAATATTTGTTTTATTTCTGTAAATATACGGATATTCTCTACTTTTATATTCAGTTATATTTAGTTTAATATGTGTATAGAACTTGTATATTTGTAGTAATATCAACCTTTAATGAAGTATTTATTTTTATTTAGTCTTTTAATTTTTGCTTGTGGAAAGTCATCAGAAGAAGCAAAAAAAAAGTTATCAACTCAAAATTATAATTTGAGCACCTATGGCGATACTTTGTTTATAGTCCCTTCACTAACAGATAATGCTCGAGCGGAAGTAATTCAATGGGGCGCATTTGAAGACTTTGAAGAACAGGCTAAAACTATTAACGGAGGCACTCTAGAAATGTTAAAAAACAAGTCGAATAGAATGGTATCTCATATAGATTCTATCTTTAAAAAAATACCGGATACTCTAAATAATCCAGTAATTTATTCAAGATTATTAGTCGTTAAAACACGAACTCATTTATTAAACCAAGAGGCCAGAAAAGTTCATCTAGACTCCACTAGTTTAGAAAAAAAACTAATTGACTTAAATATTTCCGTTAAAAACTTATTTCTTCAAATTAATGAAAAATTAGAAAAGGACCTGATTGATTTACAAAGAAATAACAATGAGAAAATAGAGATCGAATCGCAAAAATAAATATATATGCTACTCAGAATGCAATTGGCTTTCGGATAAACGTTCTATATTTATTTCTTTCTTTACAACGATAGCATCTGTTACTACAAAAGGTTTTGCCATCATATAGTTTTCTCGTTTGGCAACAGTAAATTGTGGATGATTTAGCAAATCAAATGAATACTCAAGTAAGGTAAAAATAACTTTCTGGTTTTTAGCTATTTTATAGGAAACTACCAAACTATCCTGATCGGAGACGTAATAACGCACCAACTCTTTACTTTTAATTTTCTGAGCAGCACTATTTAAACTATTGTTTAATAGTATGTTTTGTCCATTAAATGAAAGAAACTTAAATTTTGCTTCTTCTGAACTGTAAAGACTTATTTGATTTACAGCTCGCTGTGGAAAAATGGTAAAGGAAACTTCTTTATTGTTATCAATGATGGTATCTTTATGGAGTACTGTTTTAAAGATCGGAATGTTTTTACTAGGCGCTTCGTTTACAAACTTGTATCCTTTAGCATACTTACTCCCTGAAGCATATGAAATATGACTAGAAGCTAACTTTGGAGAATCTCCCAAATATTCTTTGGTCCAATCATCCAGTTCTTGGTCGTAAGTTGCCCAATAGTTTTTATTATAATCTGCGTCATGATAGTAAACTAAACTATTTGGCTTTTGTCTGTCTGGAGAGAAATTACTTGATAAATGTGCTTTAATAAAAAATAGGCTTGCAACGATTACAAATAATATAGCTAATACTTTTTTAAAATTATAAAATCCAACAACTGGTAATAATATTCCAAATAAAAGAGCTGTAAACAAACAGCTTCCTACTAACATTTTTAATCCTAAGCCTACAGGGAAAAATTGGACCAATGGTGCAAATATAAATATAGCTATAGAACCAATGATAGTTAATAAAATCAAATTTGGTCGGTTTTGTCGTATCAATACCCATAAAGACAATAGTCCTAAAAAAACTGGGATGATAAAAAAAGAAGCCCCTTTCAAATAAGTAGCGACTCCTATATTAATTAGTATCCAAAAGATTAGCGGTGCTATCATCAAATTAGCAACATTTATTTTTTTTGAAAATTTATAGTAAATACTAAATAATATCCCAAGTGATAATAGCACAAAAAATGAAATGTAAGTATGGCCATTATAAGTGAATCCGTGTTGTATTTCCTGATATTGTGGATACATTAATAATACTAATTTCCAACCATAAAAACCTAAAATACTACAAAAAATGATCGCTAATGTGAATGGGATAAAACCTCTAACTACCCCATTCCCACTTAATACTCTTTTGCGGAGCCCATAAATAATTAAACTTATAAATATTACAATCGCTACTAGTAACATTGGAAACACCCACGTAAATGGGTAACTGATCATTTTGAAAAAAGGAAGGTTAATATAAACATGATCGTCTGAGGATTTTAATTGATTTAAATCTGAGTCCCCAAAATAATGAACCAACGGCAAAAGATATTCTCCTTGATGTTGTAAGGTATTTACATCTAGATTGTCATAGTTATCATTTGCTGTATGATAGTCATAATGATCATCTATAAAAGCAAAAAAGAAACCATCAATATCCGCTCCCTCTCTTAGTACCGTAGAATCAGTGTCATTGGGAAGCATTTTGTAAATACTATACATAAGTGAGGAAGCGACCGGAAACGTTACATCTGCTTCCATGAATGCCTTAATTAAATTTTTGTTACCTCCATTGGTCTCCACAATCATATTGCTGGGACCACCGCTACCACGTGCTTCAAAATTTAAAGCAATTCCTACATTTTTTGCCCAGGGGTGATTTTTAACAAAAAGACGAGCTCCATCCAAACCAACTTCTTCCGCATCAGTGAATAACACTATTATATCGTTTTTTGGTTTCTTTCCGCTTGCTTTGTAAGCTCTAAGTGTTTCTAAAATAGTTACTACTCCACTTCCTGCATCACTAGCTCCATAAGAAGGGGTTAGGGCGCTATCATAATGAGATAACAATAATAATGATTTCCCATTTTCTGAACCTTTTATCTGAGCAATTATATTTTTTGGCTTGTCTAAACTTTTCCATTTTGGATTGATTACAAAGCCTTCTTGAACTTCAGTTTCTAGTCCTAATTCCTCTAATTGACCGATTAAATACTCCCGAACTCTGGTGTGCTCCGTTGTTCCAATATAATGAGGCGCCTTTGTAATTTCTTTTAGCGGAATCAAAGCTCTTTCTGTCGAAAATTTGGTTTCAGAAACTGAGCTCGGCGACCCCTCTTGAGGCATTAAACTGTAAAAACTATAATAAACAAGGCCAGCTATTAAAAATAAGGATGCCAAAGATTGTAAATTCTTCATATTTTAGTTGGTCTAAATTAAAATGAGCTAGTTAAAGTACTAATTGATCCCCTATTTTCAAAAAATGTTAAAAAAAAACTGCTTGAGATAAGGCAAGCAGTTTTTCATATGAGTGTCCTAAATCTAGTTCGAGTTAACTACAATTTCGTCTAATTCGTAGGTTCCATCAAAGTCTTCTTCACCACTACCCGTATATTTAAATCCTAAATATCCTTTACCAGTAATACAATCCAAACTTACATTTCCTGAAGGAAACCAGTCGCCATAGAAATCATCATCTTGAACGATATAAGCTGCAGGAATTATGGACCAAGAAGCGGTCATAATGTTTTCTGGAGTCCCGTCCCAATCACTTGAAAATAAAAACTCTAAGGTACTTCCGTCTGAAAAGCTATTCGATGTTTTGAAGTTAATTGTTTCACCATCTTGTGCATCAAAGTCAATCTCTGGCGTAATTAACCAAGTAATTGAACTATCATCATCTGAATTGTAGGATCCTATTGAAGCCGAAATCCCAAGAGATGGGTTACCGTTACCACCATCGTTAAAATACGCTCTAAAATCTCTAGATCCTTCCTGGATATAATTGGTCCAACCGTTACCAGAAACAGATTCACCTTCTTCTTGAGTTTCGAAGAATTCGCTAAAAATCACGTTACTTCCTGTGCTAGAAGCTAAGCCACAGTCTACTTCTTGAGGGTCACAACGATCTGTACTTTCAAAATTAATAGTTTCCGGTGTATTCAATACCATATTAAAAGTATCACCAAAATAATTTAATGTTAAAATACCGTCTAAATAACCCCTGCCTTGTGGCACTTCAACTGCTTTAAAATCTGAGTAAGTACTCGTACTTAAAATAACACTCAACCCTTCTGTACAACTCTCTAAATTTCGTTCTCCATCAAACTCATCCTCTGGCTCTGCTGCGAATGTTTTACGGTTCTCTCCTAAGGCATCATTTCTGTTAAATTGCACGTCATTTAATCGAACATATAAATTAGTTTTTGCTAAAGAAAAATCAGAAATATTTATTGGCATTGCCTCAATTGTTGCCAATTCAACCTCTCTAATAATCGTTTGATCCATCAAAGATTCTGCTATAGATTCAACCTGTGTTCCATCTCTATAACCTAATGATAAAACGCCACCATTATAACCAACAGCTAATCCGTCTAATTTTACATAGACTTTCCTGCCGAATTCATAGGTCGTATAAAGTGGGCTTACATTAATGAGTACCTTTACACCTCTTGTAGGATTACTTGGTGAATCCTGTAAAACTAGCTCTTCGTAAATATTTCCTGCCTCATCATTAGAGATTACATAACCTGAAATGTATAAATCACTCTCTACAAAACTTAGGATATCATTGCCATTAGTAGTTTGTTCTTGCTCAAGTAATGAGTTCAAAGCGTTAATACTAATAATTTCTCCATCGATAATTGGAGCAACAGGATCTGTATTTGGTACACCGTAGTCATCATCTTTTACACAAGACAATACCACTGTCATTGCTAAAAAGAAGGCTACTATTTTA
>SGZC01000034.1 GCA_004213605.1 Flavobacteriales bacterium | reverse complement strand
AAATATCTAAATTTGAACTGTAATAATCATTACTTAAAGCAAACTGCAAACTATCCACCTTGTACTTAATAAAAATAACAGAGTCTAGCTTAATATTTTTATTTCTTAAAAGTTTATTGTTGATATTTCTTGCTGCATTACTTACATATACATCTGTAAGGATACCTACCATATCTTCTTGAGAAATTAAATTAGTAGGTATTTCAGGTTTTTGAACGTCCTGACAAGAAATAAAATATATCATAAAAAAAATCAAACAAGTTAACCTCATATAAACTTTAGTAGAAACCCTAGTGAAGGTCTGTTTTTTTATTGATTTCATTAGGAGCGGTTAAACGTTAATCTTTGTGGAATACTTTTATTTGGAAATTTAAAATTATCATAGACTAAAATTCCATTCACAAAAGTATGAGTAACTTTTGACTTAAAAGTAATACCCTCAAATGGTGACCATTGACATTTGTATAAAATGTTTTCTTGTTGAACTGTCCAGGGACTCTTTAAATCAATTAATACTAAATCTGCTTTAAAGCCCTCACGAATAAACCCTCGCTCTTTAATTTGAAATAATATAGCTGGATTATGACAGGCTTTTTCTACTATCTTTTCCAAGGATATTTTTCCAACATGATACATTTCTAGAAGTGAAACTAGTGCGTGTTGAACTAGAGGTCCTCCAGATGGAGCCTGTAAATACTTGTTCCTTTTTTCATCTTTAGTGTGAGGTGCGTGATCGGTAGCAATAATATCTATGCGATCGTCCAACAAAGCTTCCCATAAACCATCTCGATCTTTTTTAGTTTTTACCGCAGGATTCCATTTAATATGAGTCCCTTTTGTTTTGTAGTCTTCCTCTGAAAACCACAAGTGATGTACACAAACTTCTGCTGTAATTTTCTTCTCTGAAAGTGGTTTTTTGTTTGAAAATAAATTTGTTTCCTTCTGAGTAGAAAGGTGAAATACATGAAGTCTTGCACCTGTTTTTTTTGCAAGCTCAATTGCCTTTGAAGAAGAAATATAACAAGCTTCTTCGCTTCTAATTTTAGGATGCATTTCTATGGGAATATCTTCTCCATATTTATCAAGATACTCTTCCAAGTTGTTCCTTATAGTTTTTTCATCTTCACAATGAACAGATATTAACAAGTCTGTTTTTTTGAATATTTCTTCTATCACTTCCGGATTATCAACGAGCATGTTTCCTGTTGACGAGCCTAAAAACAATTTTAATCCTGCAACATTTTTAGAATCAACCTTTAATATTTCATTTAGATTATCATTTGTTCCACCAAACATAAAGCTATAATTAGCCCAAGAAGTATTTTTTGCGTTTGAAAATTTTTCCTCTAATCTCGCTATTGTCGTACATTGAGGAACTGTATTGGGCATCTCTATAAAAGAAGTAATACCTCCTGCTACTGCTGCTTTTGATTCGGTCTCTATGGTAGCTTTGTGGGTTAGGCCTGGTTCTCTAAAATGAACCTGATCATCAATTAATCCTGGAATTAAGTATTTGTTGTTCGCTTCAATGATTTTAATATCAGCTGATTTTATATGGATGCACTCCGAAATTTGTAAAATAATATCACCATCTATCAAAATATCTCTTTTTTTGATATTACCTTCATTGACAATCCTAGCATTCTTAATTAATATCTTCCCCATTAAATCAGGTATTTGGTAAACAAACTTTTAAATTTCATTGAAATAACTCCAACTATTGCTTCTGAAATGATACCGCCATTCATTTTTGATTCTCCCTTTGTTCTATCTGTAAATATAACAGGAACCTCTGTAATTTTAAATTTATGGAGATAAGCCTTAAACTTCATTTCTATTTGAAAAGCATAGCCAACAAATTGAATTTTTTCTAAATTAATTTTTTCTAAAACCTCTCGCTTATAGCAAACAAATCCGGCTGTTGTATCCGCTATGTTCATACCGGTTATAAATCTGACATATTTAGACGCTAACCAAGAAAGTAAAACCCTGTTCATTGGCCAATTAACAACATTTACACCAGTTTTATAACGAGATCCTATGGATAAGCTAGCGCCATTCTTATCACAAGCTTCATAAAGTTTCATTAGATCAATAGGATTATGCGAAAAATCAGCATCCATCTCAAAAATGTATGCATAGTTTTTGTTGAGTGCCCAATTAAAACCGTGTATATAGGCAGTCCCTAGACCTAATTTATTCAATCTTTTTTCTAAAAATAATTTAGCTGGGAACTCATCTATTAAAAGCTGAACCTCCGCTGAAGTGCCATCAGGCGAATTGTCATCTACAATGAGAATATCAAACTCTTTTGATAATGAAAATATATCACGAATTATTCGCCCTATGTTTTCAATTTCATTGTAGGTTGGTATAATCACCAAAGAGTTAGACATATTTATTATTTTCAACAAATGTAGCTTTTTTAGGTCAATTTATTGTGAATGAAATTACAAATGAGTCGTCATATTATACATAAAAATTCTACCTTTATCATCTCTTTTATAAGATGCAAGACATTTACAGAACCATAGACCCGTTTGATTGGATTACGTTCATTTTAATTGGATGCATAATCATAGTCACTGTTTTAAAAGTTGTTTACCCAAAACGATTTGATGATTTTATAAAATTGCCAATATCAAATAATTATTTTTTAACAAAAGGTAAATTTGAGGAATTAAAACATCCATTTAGTGTGCTGTTTTTCTTGATTCAAATACTTATGTTGTCATTATTTATTTTTTTATTTTTTGTAGAGAAAGGAGAAATCAGTGCTAAAGTTTATATTAAAATTACAATGGCTTCTTTTGCCTTTATTCTTGTAAAGACTAGTATCGAAAAACTAATTGGCTCCATTTTCTCCATAGAGACTATCATTAACAGATATATATTTACTAAACTTAGTTACAGAAATTTCATCTCTTTATTTTTAATTGCTTTAAATTTTATTTTTTATTTCGCCATGAAACCCAATATGGAAGTCTTAGTTATGTTCACTGGGATTATTATTGTGTTGAATTTGTTGATTTTATTTATCAATTATAAAAATTACAGAAGTCTAATTTTTAGTAATTTCTTTTATTTTTTATTGTATATTTGCGCTCTTGAAATTTCGCCTTATTTAATACTTTACCGAGTAATTGTTTAAATAGGTTAATAATTAAAGTCGTCTTGTATGAAAGTTAAAACTATCCTAGTTTCTCAACCTGAGCCAAAGGTGGAAAACTCTCCTTATTTTGATTTGATTGATAGACAAAAAGTAAAAATTGACTTTAGAAGTTTTATCCACGTTGAAGGGGTTACAAGTAAAAGTGTTCGTGCTCAAAAGGTAGATCTTACCAAATTTACTGCAATCATATTAACAAGTAGAAATGCTGTTGACCATTATTTTAGAATAGCCGATGAGTTGCGATTTAAGGTGCCTGATGCTATGAAATATTTTTGTCAAAGTGAAGCGGTGGCCTATTATTTGCAAAAATACGTGGTATACAGAAAGCGTAAAATTTATGTCGGCAAAAGAACCTTTTCAGAACTAACACCAATTATAAAAAAATACAAAACAGAAAAATTTCTACTTCCATCTTCAGATAAACTAAAGGCTGATATTCCAGAAAAAATGAACGCTCTTGGAGTAAACTGGAAAAAAGCAACATTCTACAATACTGTAGTTAGTGACCTTTCCGATTTAAGAAATGTGTATTATGACATCTTAGTTTTTTTTAGTCCCAGTGGAATAAAATCTCTATTTGAAAATTTTCCTGACTTTGAACAAAATGACACAAGAATTGCTGTGTTCGGGAATACAACTGTTAAAGCTGCCACCGAAAAAGGATTACGTGTAGATATTCAAGCGCCAACTCCAGAGACTCCCTCAATGACGATGGCTTTAGAAAAATACATTAAGGCTGTAAATAAAAAATAACCTTTTAAATTTAATATTTCTATCCTAATGGTGGAGCTCCTGCCATGATTTCTTCATTGGCATAGGATTCAAATTTTTTAAAGTTTTCTTTAAATGATGCCGCTAATTTGTATGCTGTCTCGTAATACCCTTTGTCATTTTCCCATGTTGCTCTTGGACTTAAAACATCCGTAGGGACATTTGGACACGTTCTTGGTTGTTGCAAACCAAAAACTGAGTGGATATGGTAATTATCAGCATTAGCTTTTTCCAAAGAGCCATCAATAGCAGCGGTAATCATCGCTCGCGTATATTTCAACTTCATTCTATTTCCCACTCCGTAGGGACCCCCTGTCCAGCCTGTATTTACTAACCAAACAGACACTCCTGCTTCTTGCATTTTTTTGCTAAGCATTTCAGCGTATTTTGTTGGGTGTAAAGGCATAAATGGAGCTCCAAAACAAGCCGAAAAACTCGGCAAGGGTTCGTTAACCCCAGCCTCTGTCCCAGCAACTTTTGCAGTGTAGCCACTAATAAAGTGGTAAGCTGCTTGGCCTGGAGTCAGTTTTGAAATTGGAGGTAAAACTCCAAAAGCATCGGCAGTTAAAAAGAAAATATTTTTTGGATTTTTACCTATAGATGGGATCTGAATATTTTCAATATGGTCAATCGGATAACTAACACGAGTATTTTGAGTAATAGAGATATCCTCAAAATCAACATTTCCAGCCTTATCCATCACTATATTCTCTAAAATCGCACCAGTTTTAATTGCTTTGTAAATATCAGGTTCGTTTTCTTCAGAGAGATTAATAACCTTTGCATAGCATCCCCCTTCAAAGTTAAAAACGGTATTTTCAGAGGTCCATCCATGTTCATCATCTCCAATTAATTTTCTGTCTGGATCTGCTGAGAGCGTTGTTTTTCCAGTTCCAGATAATCCGAAAAAGATTGCTGTCTCCCCATTTTTACCAACATTTGCTGAGCAATGCATCGGCATGGTATTTTTGTCGACTGGAAGAATAAAATTAAGCGCAGAAAAAATTCCTTTTTTAATCTCACCTGTATATCCAGTACCACCAATCAAGGCGATTTTTTTTGTAAAATTTAAAATCGCAAAATTATGTTGACGTGTACCATCTATAAACGGATCAGCTTTAAAACCTGGAGCATTTACAACTAGCCATTCTTTTTGAAAATTTTCTAACTCATTATTTGTAGGGCGCAGAAACATATTATAGGAAAACATGTTGGACCAAGAATACTCATTAATGACTCGAATATTTAATTTATAATTGTCGTCAGCACAAGCGAAGCAATCTCTTACGTAAATTTCTTTATCCGAAAGATACGTTGCAACTTTTGCATACAATTTATCAAATTTTTCGGGTGAAAAAGGAATGTTAATATCTCCCCACCATATTTTTTCATTGGTAATGTTATCTTTAACGATAAAACGATCCATAGGTGATCTCCCAGTAAATTCGCCTGTACGAATAGCTAGCGCTCCAGTGCTAGCAAGTTTACCTTGTCCTTTTGATATAGTTTCGTTTTGAAGTTGTTCTGGGGTTAGTTGATAATTAACTTTTGCATTTTTAATTCCGTAATTATCTAACGAAATTTTTTTAATAGTTTGGTTTTTATTTACCATAACTTTTTTTGTTGTTAACGTGCACAAAATTAAGAATTCTCTTAAAAATAGCCCTCTATTATTAAAAGTTTTGTTTTTATTTATTCACAATTATTCCAAAGGCTAATCGCAACCATCCTGTTATCAAGAATAAACCTCCAATCGGAGTTAAGATTGTAAAGATTTTAGTGTTAAAAGAAAAAAACTCTTTTAAGGTTATCAAATAAATCGATCCTGAGAATAAAAAGATTCCAAAAATAAAAAAACGAGATGCCCATTTTTGAGTTTTTTGGTCAATTAAAGTTGAAAATCCTAATACGATCAATAGAATAACATGATACATTTGGTATCGCACCCCTATTTCAAAAGATGCTATTGTTTTTTCAGAAACTATTTCTTTTAGACCGTGAGCACCAAATGCTCCTATTGCAATGGTCAAAGCTCCCAGAACAGCTGCTATAATCGTATTTTTTTTATTAACATTCATCTCAAAAAACTTTATTATTTAGTAAATTCGTATCGTAATAATTCAGACCAAATTTACGAAAACACATCCAATGAGAAATATATTAATTATAGGAGCAGGAAGATCAGCAACATCTTTAATCCGATATCTTATTGAAAAATCAAGTGCTGAGAATTTACATATCACCATTGGAGATATCTCCTTAGAGTCTGCACAAAAATTAACCAAGAACCATCTTAATGCAACTGGAATTTTGCTAGATGTTTTTAATAAGAAACAACGAGAAGAAGCGGTAAAAGCATCCGACATTGTTATATCTATGTTACCCGCTCGATTTCACTTAGAAGTGGCAAAAGACTGTATCACTTTTGAGAAAAATCTGGTCACAGCTTCCTATATAAGTGATGAAATGCAAAGCTTAAATGAAGAAGTTATAAATAAAGGATTGACATTTATGAATGAAATAGGTGTAGATCCAGGAATCGATCACATGAGTGCCATGCAGGTAATTGATACTATTAGAAGCAAAGGAGGTAACGTTGTGTTATTTGAATCTTTTACCGGTGGATTAATTGCTCCGGAAAGTGATGATAATTTATGGAATTATAAATTTACATGGAATCCCCGTAATGTTGTATTGGCAGGACAAGGAGGAACTGCCGAATTTTTACAAGAAGGACTTTATAAGTATATCCCTTACAATAAATTATTCCGCCGTACTGAATTAATAAAAATTAAGGGACATGGAGAATTTGAGGTTTATGCCAATCGAAATTCCTTAAAATACCAGAAAGTATACGGCTTTAAAGATATTTTAACTCTGTACAGAGGAACTATCAGACGAGTAGGCTTTAGCCGTGCTTGGAATATTTTTGTACAACTAGGAATGACTGATGACAGCTATATCATTCCTAATTCTGAAAAATTATCTTACCGAGAATATGTAAATTTATTCTTACCTTATTCTCCAACTGATTCAATTGAGTTAAAACTTCGACATAGTTTAAAAATAGATCAAGACGATTTGATATGGAAAAAACTTATGGAAATAGATCTATTTAATGGAAAAAAATACTTAGAAATTAAAAATGCTACCCCTGCTCAAGCGCTTCAGAAAATTTTAATGGAAAAGTGGACTTTAGCTAAAGAGGATAAAGATATGATTGTAATGTATCATAAATTTGGCTATGAATTAAATGGAAAAAACTATCAAATAGATAGTAGCATGGTGACGATAGGAGAAGACCAAACATACACTGCTATGTCTAAAACAGTAGGGCTTCCAGTGGCTATTGCAACTCTACAAATTTTAAATAAAAAAATTACAACTCCTGGAGTATTACGACCAATTGACAAAGAAGTTTATGAGCCTATTTTGGAAGAATTAGAAAACTATGGAGTCCAATTTAATGAAGAGAAAAAAGAATATTTAGGGTACAACCCTGATGATTTAAATTAATCAACATCTATTTTCTACCTAAAAACATACTTATAAAATAAAGTAAGGTTGCTAGAGACCCCAAAGCTGCTACAACATATGTTCTTGCTGCCCATTTCAATGCATCTTTTGCTCCTGTATGCTCCTCTTGTGTTAGCATATTCCTACTTTCTAGCCAAGCCAATGCTCGGTTGCTAGCGTCAAATTCTACTGGCAAAGTTATAAGTGTGAACAACGTAGTCATGCTAAAAAGAACAATTCCAGTTAAAAATAACATAGAACCCAAGGCACTTCCTGAATACATTAGAATTAGCCCTGCCATGATAACAAAATTCGATATCTTACTTGAAAACCCTACCGCTGGCACTATCTGTGAACGCAACGTTAACCAGCTATAAGCTGAAGCATGTTGAAGTGCATGGCCACATTCGTGAGCAGCTACAGCTGCAGCTGCAGCATTTCGCTGTGTATAAACAGTTTCACTCAAATTAACTGTTTTGTTTGCTGGATTATAATGGTCTGTTAACTGACCTTTAACTGAAACAACTTGGACATCGGTAATTCCATTATCTGAAAGCATTTTTTGAGCAATCTCTTTACCACTCAATCCATTTCTAAGCTGAATTTTTGAGTATTTTTTAAATTTACTCTTTAGTTGATTACTCACATACATACTCACTAAAAAGATGATCCCAGCTAATAAATAATATCCACCCATATTTCTTGCCACTATTATGTGGTCTTAATTTAATTTATATTTATCCAAAAAAACACTGCAAATTCCATGCAAAAAATTTATTCTTATAATTTTGATTACTAAGTTGTAATAAGAACTAGAAAGTTACCCTACTATATTTACAATCTTTCCAGGCACTATAATCACTTTCTTAGGGGGTCTACCGTCTAGATAATGAATCGTTTTTTCATGTGACATTACGACAGATTCAATTTCATCTTTAGACATTTCTAACGGTAATTCAAGGGTAAACCGCATTTTTCCGTTAAAAGAAATTGGATACATCTTGACATCTTCCACTACGTACTTTTCCTCAAATTTTGGAAATGATGCTATTGATATACTTTCTTTATGACCTAATTTACTCCATAGTTCTTCAGAAATATGCGGTGCATATGGTGATAAGAGTATTAATAAAGGCGTCAATACTTCCTTTGAACTGCATTTTTGAACGCTCAGTTCATTTACAGCAATCATAAAAGTAGACACCGAGGTGTTGAAACTGAAGTTTTCAATATCTTCTGTTACTTTTTTTATTGTCTTATGCAGTGTTTTTAGACTGTTTTTTGGTGCTGCTTCATCAGATACAAAAAAACTATCTTCTACTCCGGAATGAAACAGCCTCCAAGTTTTTTTCAAGAAAGAATGCACCCCAGTTATTCCGGCAGTACTCCAGGGTTTAGCTTGTTCTAAAGGTCCTAAGAACATTTCATACATTCGTAAAGTGTCCGCCCCATATTGCTCGCAAATATCATCTGGGTTTACAACGTTGTATTTTGATTTTGACATTTTCTCAACATCTCTACTTACTTTGAAGGAACCATCATCTTCAGTTACAAACTCAGCATCCTTGAATTCGGGTCTCCAATTTTTAAATGCTTCCGTATCTAATTCGTTAGATGCATTAACAAAAGAAACATCAGCATGAATAGGTTGTGTTTTTAAATTTCCTATTTTACTGACAGACACAAACTTATTAATTCCTTCAATTCGATGAATGAAAGCGCTTTCACCCAAAATCATACCTTGGTTAATCAGCTTTTTAAATGGTTCATCAACGCTTAAAAACCCTCTATCTTTTAAAAACTTTACCCAAAAGCGACTGTATAATAAATGACCAGTAGCGTGCTCACTTCCGCCAATGTATAGGTCTACATTTTTCCAATAATCCATCGCTTCCTTTGATGAAAAAACATTTTTATTTAAAGCGTCCATGTACCGAAACATGTACCAACTGCTACCTGCCCAGCCCGGCATCGTATTTAATTCTAATGGAAATATTCTATGGTGATCAATTAGTTTATTGGATACAATCTTATTTTTGGAACTATCCCAAGCCCAACTATCTGCTCGACCAAGAGGAGGTTCTCCAGATTCTGTTGGCAAATATTTTTCGATCTCCGGCAACCGAATTGGCAGAAATTTTTCATCTATCATCTGTGGTAATCCCTCTTTATAATATACCGGAAAAGGTTCGCCCCAATAGCGCTGTCTAGAAAAGACAGCGTCACGCAAACGATAATTAATTTCTTTTGCACCAAGATTTCTTTTCTTCAATTCTTCAATAGCTTTATCGGTAGCATTGTTGTATGAACAACCGTTTAAAAAGTCGCTATTTGTAATTACAATATTTTCTTTTGAAGTATAAGCTTGTTCAGAAATATCTACTCCCTTAAATATATTGATGACTGGAATATCAAAATGCCTTGCAAAATCCCAATCTCTTTGATCTCCACACGGTACAGCCATGACGGCTCCTGTACCATATCCCGCTAGCACATAATCACCAATCCAAATAGGAATTAATTCGTCGGTTAATGGATGCTTTGCATAAGCTCCTGTAAAAACACCTGTTATATTTTTTACATCTGTCATTCGTTCTCGTTCGCTTTTCTTTGCTGAAGATGTAACATATTCCTTTACCGCTATACGTTGCGGAATGGTTGTTATTTTAGCAACCAATTCATGCTCTGGAGCTAATGTTAAAAAAGTAACACCAAAAATGGTGTCGGGTCTTGTAGTAAATGCCTTTATGGTTAATTTTTTAATCTCTTCTTTTTCATGTTGTAGTCTAAACTCAACAGTGGCTCCAACTGATTTCCCAATCCAATTACGTTGAGTTTCTTTTATCGATTCACTCCAGTCTAGAGTGTCTAATCCACTTAAGAGTCGTTCCCCAAAAACAGAAATACGCATACTCCATTGAGTCATTTTTTTCTTTATCACCGCAAAACCACCTCGTTCAGAAACTCCGTTTACAATTTCATCGTTAGCTAATACAGTTCCTAATTTAGGACACCAATTAACTTGAGTTTCTGCCAAATACGTTAATCGATAATTTAGCAATACTTTTTGTTTTTTTTCCTCAGAAAAACCATTCCAGCTTTCAGCGTTAAAAAAGCATTGATTATTGTCGCATTTTGCGTTCACGTCAAAATTGCCTTCTTTTTCAAAAATAAGGACGAGTTCAGCTATGGGAAGTGCTTTTTCCTGTTGTTTGCAATACCAAGATTCAAATAATTGAATAAAAATCCATTGCGTCCAACGATAATATTCTGGATCCGAAGTTTGTACTTCTCGGCTCCAATCAAAAGAAAAACCAATCTTGTCTAATTGTTCTCTATAACGTCTTATATTTTGTTTTGTCGTTTTTGCAGGATGCTGACCCGTTTGTATGGCATATTGCTCGGCAGGTAATCCAAAAGAATCATAGCCTTGAGGGTGCAGTACATTAAATCCTTGGTGTCTTTTATATCGAGCATAAATATCACTAGCAATATAACCTAAAGGATGACCAACATGCAATCCAGCTCCTGACGGATAAGGAAACATATCTAAAACATAATATTTAGGTTTATCGCTTTGGTTTTCTGCTTTAAAGGTTTGGTTTTCTGCCCAAAACTTTTGCCATTTGGCTTCAATCTCGTTGAAATGATAATTGCTCATATGCTTGAAAAATTAAAATGCTAGAATAAAAATTTGTTTCGATCACATTTTAAATAATATTCTTAGTAAATTGTTTATGGTTGCAAATTTAAGAGTATTGTTTGAAAGACAAAAGCTTAAACGTTCCTATTCCAAGATCAAAAAATTAAAAACTAGTAATTTGTTATTTGAAATCACAGTTTTTTAAATTCAAACCTAAATTTAATTGTATTTTTACCTTATTAATTTATTTTTTATGTCATCGTCGTTCGAAAAATATCAAAAGCGAAGATTAATCTCTTCTTACTTTTCTGTAGTAATTAGTATTTCTCTAGTTTTATTTTTGTTGGGATTATTAGGCCTTTTAGTTTTAAATTCTAAACGTGTTGGGGATTTTTTTAAGGAACAAATTGCGGTTACAATATTCCTAAAAAACGATGCGAAAGAAGTAGAGATAACTCAATTAAGACAGAGCTTAGCACTCGCGGAATACACAAAATCTGCAGCATATGTCTCAAAGGAACAAGCCGCTGAAGAACATAGTGTGATCATTGGAGAAAACTTCACTGACTATTTAGGATATAACCCTTTACAAAATAGTATTGATGTACATTTAATCGCCAATTATGTGAGTCCAGAAATTATAGAAGAAATCACTTCAGAAATAAAAAATAAAAAATTTGTAGATGATGTAGTTTATGACAAACCATTAATTGCTAAGTTATCTGAAAATGTAAAAAAAATTAGTTTTTGGGTGTTGGTAATCAGCAGTATTTTCTTACTTATTGCTGTGTTATTAATTAACAGTTCTATTCGCCTTTCTGTTTACGCGAAGCGATTTACTATAAAAACGATGCAAATGGTTGGTGCAACTAAATCCTTTATCAGGCGCCCTTTCATATGGAGAAGTGTTCGATTAGGCATTATTGGAGCAATTATTGCCATGGTTGGCATGGGAATCGTTTTGTTTTATTTAAATGAAACATTTAAAGAGCTAGAATTATTAGAGGGGAAACCTATACTTATCGTGTTATTTAGTTTCATATTCATCATAGGAATATTTATTTCTTGGGTGAGCACCTATTTTGCCACGCAACGATTTTTAAATTTAAGATCAGACGAATTGTATTATTAGTGCTCTGTAAAATCATCAAAAAGTCGCGAGGCAATTAGGAATTAAAAAGCTAAATTGCGATTTAAAATCATCATTTATTAAGTATTTAAATATTAGTTCCAATGGGAGAAAAAAAGAGAAAAGAGCAAATCAAAAAAAGTGGTGAATTTATATTTCGAAAGAAAAATTATAAATTTATGGTTATCGGTATTGCATTTATTGCTTTTGGATTTATCCTGATGGCAGGAGGTGGCAGTGACGACCCCAATATTTTTAATCCAGAAATTTATAACTGGAGACGTATTCGTTTAGCACCAACACTAATTCTTATAGGTTTTGCTATCGAAATATATGCTATTTTATTAAACCCAAATAAAGATTCGTAAATGGATAGTTTTGACGCTGTCATTCTTGGTATTATTCAGGGATTTACTGAATTTCTTCCAGTATCATCAAGTGGTCATCTCGAGCTTGGAAAAGCCATTTTAGGAGACAACTCTATCCCTGAAGATAGTTTATTATTCACCGTAGTACTTCATTTTGCAACAGCTTTAAGTACCATGGTCATTTTTAGGAAAGACATTGTAGAAATAGTTATTGGATTATTTAAATTTAAGTGGAATAGTGAAACTCGGTTTTCAGTAAAAATAATTATCTCTATGTTTCCAGCTGTTTTAATTGGTCTGCTGTTTGAAACACAATTAGAAGCTTTTTTTGATAGTAATATTGCATTTGTTGGAGCAATGCTAATCATAACTGCGTTGTTACTTTGGTTGGCAGATCGCTCAAAAAAAACAGGGAAAAAAGTTTCTTATGCAAATGCTTTTATTATTGGGATTTCTCAAGCCGTTGCAATGCTTCCAGGTATTTCTAGGAGTGGAGCTACTATATCTACTTCGGTATTATTAGGCAATGATAAAAGTAACGCAGCACGTTTTTCATTTTTAATGGTCGTTCCATTGATTTTTGGAAAAATCGCAAAAGATTTTTTAGGAGGCGATGTCTTTTCTGAATCTATTGATTTCACATCCTTAAGCCTAGGCTTTATGGCTGCTTTTATTAGTGGCTTAATCGCTTGTACCTGGATGATTAAATTAGTAAAACAAAGTAAGCTTATTTATTTCTCTATTTATTGCGTTATAATAGGTATTGTAGCTATTGGAATTAGTTTTTTTAATTAAAAATGAAAACATTAGAATCATATAAAGAAGGAACGGTTTTATTGATTGATAAGCCCTTAAATTGGACTTCTTTTCAAGTAGTCAACAAAATTAGGTGGCTCATCAAACAACAGTTCAATATTAAAAAAATTAAAGTTGGCCACGCTGGAACACTTGATCCTTTAGCAACCGGTTTACTAATTTTATGTACGGGTAAGTTCACAAAAAAAATAGAGACTTATCAAGCGCAAGTAAAAGAATATACTGGTACCATCACTCTAGGAGCTACCTCACCAAGCTACGATTTAGAGTCGGAAATAGATCAAAAATTTGATATTTCAGAAATTTCTCAAGAGGATATTTTAAAAAACACCCAACAATTCCTTGGTGAAATACAACAACAACCACCTATTTTTTCAGCACTAAAAAAAAACGGAAAACGACTTTATGAATATGCTAGAGAGGGATCTAAAATTGAGATTCCTTCAAGATCTGTGACTATTAAAGAGTTTCAAATTACTAAAATTGAACTTCCATATCTAGAATTTAGAATTGTTTGTGGAAAAGGAACCTATATCCGATCAATAGCACATGATTTTGGAAGGTCATTGAATAATGGTGCTCATCTTTCAAGTCTTAGAAGAACAAAAATTGGTGAATTTAGAGTTGAAGATGCTATAGATGTTTTTGAAGTTGAGAAGCTTATCAAAAGTTAATAAATTTTTATGAAAAACAGATGTTCTTGGTGTGGAGATGATCCCCTATATATTAGTTATCACGACGAGGAATGGGGGGTTCCATTGTTCGATGATCAAGCATTATTTGAGTGTTTAATTTTAGAAACTTTTCAAGCTGGTTTGAGCTGGATTACCGTCCTAA
>SGZC01000033.1 GCA_004213605.1 Flavobacteriales bacterium | reverse complement strand
CCTCAAATGTATATTGTTAAATTTAATACAAAAGAGGGAGTATCAAAAACATTGAAAATTATAAAAAAATAAAATTTATCTTAAACAAAAAAAGCTCCAAATTTTGGAGCTTTTTTTGTTTAAAAGTTTACTGTTAAATTAGCTGTGACCCCTGTATTTTCTGGTACAAATCTACAAACTCCACCAATACATATTAAGCCTCCTCTTTGTCTTCCATAATTCATGGCAAATCTAGTTCTACCTTTAGAGTAACTTCCTCCTGTGCTATAGTAATGTATATCTGTATCTCCATAATTCCAGTTATCAGCAAGGTATAAAGCAAAATTCGAATTGATATTATATTCTAAAACTCCAGCTGCCCAATTTTTTCGATCTTTTTCAGCCCATAAATGTTGAACAACAAATCTTACAGATTTAGATCCTTTTATTTTATAAGTACCTTCTAAAACAGCAATGGAGGCTTGAATATCCTCTTCAACCGCTAGAGGGCCTCCGTATACAATACCTTTATCAACAATCACATTTTGGAATGTCGCTACTCCACTCCATTTTTTATTTATTTTCTTCTTTATTTCAGCACTAAAATCCCTAAACAAACGAGATCCATTGCCTATAAACTCAGCTTTATACCACCTGTTTTCTATGTGATATTCTGCATCTAAGCCAGCCCAATGGGAAAAATTACTAGCGATTTTTGTCCCATACTTTCCACCCAATAAGGTCCCCTTTTTAAAATTATAATATAAATCTATTTGTGTACCAACCTCACCTGCTCTTTGATCGTACGTTTCAATAATCAATCTAGGTTGTGCATTATAAACATAGATATTGGTTAACATGTAATCTTGTTGTTTAGTTAAAGCAGGAGTATAACCAATGAGTTCTTGATTGTAGATATTTCCCTCTGCTAAACGATCTGCATAAAAAGAGAAATTCTCCAATCTTCTAAAGGTAGCATTTATTCCCAGTCCTTTTTTTGCATAACCAAAATCTACTTGCATTGCAGTTCCATCATATAATTTATTTGAGGACAGCTGTCCTTCATTAGCAATTACATCCGGGTCTTTTATAATAGCTTCTACACCACCATAAAAATCTCCAGCTACAAAATTTAATCTTCCTCCATAAGCATTTACTATACTAGGAATGGTATCATTTGTACCGTTATTTTGGTATCGACCAACATAACTAGCGCCTATATCTAAATCAATAAGATCAATATTAAGTGCTTCGCTCATATTGAAATTAGTATCAATACCTTGGGTTATTCCTTCAGAAACATCAAATCCATTTCTAGTTTTTCCATAGACAGCGGTTAAATCTAAATTATCTGTTGGTGTAAAAATAACCCGAATTCCTTTTAAAGCATTATTAATACCTAGTTGTCGATCTTCCCAACTTCTGAGGATGAGCCCACTCCCAAATTGTTGATAAAAGTATCCAGCTGTAATGTCGATGGTTTCGTGTTTAAAATTCAAATAATAGGTTCCAATAGCATTATTCCCATCAAATACGGGGGAATAACCTAAAAGGGCTGATGGTAAATAGGATTCGTATTGGACTCCAGCTGTAAATTTTCCTAGATTGTAATCCAACCGGAAGTAATTATTTGATCTTAATTGATCTTCTGGAGCATCAAAATTAAGACCTTCATCGTTTAATAGCCATTGAGTATTTGATTCAAATCCTCCAAAAAAGTAGCCTTTATCTTGAGCAAATGTCAATGTACCATATAAAACAGAGACAATTAGTAGTAAATTTTTCATTTAAATAATCGATTAGGTTGTACGTATTTTATAAAGTAAGTTCTATAATTTTTTCATAAAGCTCGTCTTCGGATCCAGGACTATAACCAGAATGCCTTAATACAATTTCATTGTCTTTAACTACAATCGTCAGTGGCACAGTTGAAGCCCCTAATGCTCGTTTTAAATCATTGTTGGTATCGAGTAAGATTTGATATTCCCATCCTTTTCCGTTAATTAAAGATTTTACTCTTTTTACGGTTCGGCTGTCATCTACAGATATCGCAATTAATTCTACTCCTGTTTCTTCTTGCCATTCTTCATACACATCACTTATAGCGTCTAATTCTTTTATGCAAGGCACACACCATGTTGCCCATAGGGAAATAATAACAATATTGTTTTGATCGGTAACTTCATGGAAGCTAATGGTTTTTCCTTCCATTGTTTTCAGGTCAACATTAGGGATGTTACCTTGAGGAAATACACTAATGGTGGCTAGTAGACTAAAAAATATAATTATTTTGTTCATGGGTTAGTTTTAATATGAGTTTCAAAAATAATTGAATTATTTTAATAAATACTAAATAAATGAGTAGATGCTATGAGGTTTTTTTATTTTTTTAGGAATCAATATTTTGTTTTTCTAATTTCTATTACTTTTGTTTCAATTATTTAAAAAAAACTAACCCTATGAAAAATAACCATTATGTTTTATTAATAGTTACTGTTTTTACACTTTTATCTTGTAGTAAAACTGAGGAAAATATTCCTTTACAACCTCCTACAGCTGATATTGTTGTCGATGACTTAGTCCGAAAATCTTCTTTGCGAAATCAAGAAATTCTTTTCAAAATTATAAATGAAGTAGGTATGGATGTTTCTTCACAGGCTACATTTTTTGTGAATGATACAGAAATTCAATCGAATACTTTTTCTTCCGAAACCATAGGAGAATTTGAAGTTTACGGCATGTATCAAGAAAATGGAGTGGTTGTAACCACGAATACCGAAACTTTCAATGTTATTATTCCTAAAAGAAAAGTGGTTATTGAAGATTATACAGGTACCTGGTGTGGATATTGCCCAATAGTCACTGCAGCAATTGAAGATGTTCATGATTTGACAAGCGACATAACTATTATTACTATTCACAAAACAGGAAGTGGTGAACCAGACCTTTTACATTTTCCACAAGTTGATGAACTACGAGATGCATTTGGTGTTTTTGGCTATCCAACTGCAAAAATAAATAGAACGATTAATTGGAGTAATCCCTACAGCACAGAGGAAATTACAAGTCTGTCGGGTGTCGATACCAACATCGGAATTGCCATAAACTCAGAACTATCAACTACGAATGATTTAGTTATTGAAGTTGAATTGGTCAATGAACAAAGTTTTATGGCTGGTGACAAACTAGTGGTTTATCTTCTTGAAAGCGGCATACTACAAGATCAGATTAACTACTACAACGAAGATCCGACGAGTCCATATTACCAATTGGGGAATCCAATTCCTGATTTTGAACAAAATCATGGATTAAGAAATTCTTTAACGAATTTAACGGGTGATGCTATATCAAGCACAACCGCATTAGAGACCTACAACAGGACTTTTTCTTTTTCGGTACCCGAAAATTATAATACTGCTAACTTGACCATTGTTGCTATGGTCGTAAACAGTGATAATTCTGCACTAAACTCTCAGTTTGCTGAAGTAGGTGAAAATAAATCCTATGAATAAAAATGACATTACAATTCATAAAAAAACCTCATCATTTGATGAGGTTTTTTTATGAATGAATTTTTATATTTATCCTAAAAACGGATATCTGTAGTCTGTCGGTGTAACAAAAGTTTCTTTAATCATTCTTGGTGATACCCAACGATAAAGATTTAGTTTACTACCGGCTTTGTCGTTTGTTCCACTTGCTCTAGCTCCACCAAAAGGTTGTTGTCCTACAACAGCCCCTGTAGGCTTATCATTAATATAAAAGTTTCCTGCAGCATTTTGTAATTTTTTCACTCCAAGCTCCAGCGCATACCTGTCTTCACTGAACACCGCACCTGTTAGTGCATATTCACTTGTTTCGTCAACTAGTTGAAGTGTTTCTTCCCAATGATCATCTTCAAAAACAAAAATTGTAACTACAGGTCCAAATAATTCTGTTTGCATGGTGGTGTAGGTTGGATCTTTGGTTAAAATAACAGTTGGATCTATGAAATAGCCTTTACTTTTATCATATGTTCCACCAATAACGATTTCAACATTATCGTCAGATTTAGCTTGATCAATAAAACTCGCTAATTTATCAAACGACCCCTCATGAATTACCGCTGTAATAAAATTATTCATATCCTCGGGAGAACCTATTTTAAATGATTTTATATCCTCCACTAGATTGCTTTTGACGTCTTTCCAGATACTTTTAGAAATATAGCACCTACTTGCTGCACTACATTTTTGACCTTGGAATTCGAAAGCTCCTCTTGCTATTGATGTTGCAACCTGTTTAGGATTTGCTGTTTTATGTGCTACAATAAAATCTTTACCTCCAGTTTCTCCTACGATACGCGGATACGTTTTGTAGTTCTGAATATTAGCGCCAATTTTTTGCCAAATATTTTTAAATACATGAGTAGATCCTGTAAAATGAATTCCACTAAAATCAGAATTTGCTAAAACAGTATCTGTAATCATGACAGGGTCTCCCATTACCATTTGAATAACTCCTGCGGGCACCCCCGCTTCTTTAAAGACATCCAATACAATTTTAGCTGAAAAAATTTGACTATCACTTGGTTTCCATATAACAACATTTCCCATTAAGGCTGCACTTGCAGGTAAATTCCCAGCAATTGCAGTAAAATTAAATGGAGTTATAGCATAAATAAATCCTTCCAATGGGCGATATTCAAGACGATTCCATGCATCTGATGTCGATTCAGGTTGCTCTGCATATATTTCAGTCATAAACTGAACGTTGAATCTTAAAAAATCAATTAATTCGCATGCTGCATCTATTTCTGCTTGATGTATGGTCTTAGATTGAGCAATCATGGTTGCTGCATTAATTTTTGCTCTATAGGGCCCTGCAATTAACTCCGCTGCTCTTAAAAATATAGCAGCTCGTTGTTCCCAGGGTGTATTTGCCCATTTTTCTCTAGCCTTTAAAGCGCCATTAATGGCAGTTTCAATATGCTTTTTTTCAGCTTTATGAAAGGTGCCAACAACATGCTGGTGGTCGTGAGGTGGAGACATGGTACTAATATCATCAGTTTTTATGTTTTCACCATTAATGTACATAGCAACATCAATGTTATTATCGTACATTTCTTTATATGTTTTAAGCACCTCTGTGCGTTCAGATGAACCTGGAGCGTATCCTTTAATGGGTTCGTTGATAGCAATTGGCACTTCAAAAAATCCTTTTCCCATAGTTTTTTTTATTTATAAAATTAGATTTGCAAAGGTACAAATTTCAATAACCAAACGATAAATACCGTCCGGAATCTTTTTTTATAGATTCCTAAAAAAAAACAATGTGTTGTGTTTTGAAAGGGAAATAATCGGTCCAATAAAATTTATAAAACTATTGGTTATTAATGATGGATGAATTTGTTTTGCCCATACCAATTATACGATCATATCGTGCTCCTAAATCTCTAAAATAAACCAACACCGTATAGTCGTTTTCAGTTTGCCAGTAATTACCGCTGATAGCACCATAATCAATAGTTCCGTCTCTATTAACAACCACATATTTATAATTATAAAAACCTTGTTTCAATAACATTTCGTTGACATAGGTATCTGAGAAGCTATCATATTTCATGTAAGTGGTTTCATCAATTGTATAATTATTGAAGTTTCCATAAACATGAATTTCTTTGTCATTTAAATCTTCGAAATATTGGAGCGCGAAGTGAACTCTTGCGTAATCAGCCTCGATTGAAATATCGTTTGTTGGGTATAAAATTCGAATTTGATAATTACCATTAATATCGGGATTGTAGGTGTAAGGTCTTTCAAATCGTGCGCTATTTGTGTAGAGATAGGTATTGTAAATATCTGTCAAGTCAATTTTTCGGACGCTTGAACTTCCTGACCTGATATCTTTATTGTCGAAAAATAAATACTCGTTTCCGGCGTCAAAACTAGCTTCTTTATCATATCGATATATTAATTGAGACCCTATGGTATACTGTGGTTTTAAATTTATTATTGGATTGTTCAAATTACTGTTTTGTAATATTAACGTATGAACCGTTTCATTGGGATTTATTAAGAGTAGGTTTGGTGAATCAATAACAAATTGAACCACTTGTTTTGTTTCTATATTTTTTAAATTCCGTGCTCTTTTAACAAATGCATCTACCTTGACTTTGTTTTCAATGATCATAAATTTTTTAGAAAAAACAAGTTCGCTCTCATCATCATAAATAGAAATCATATAGTTCCCACTTTTTGTAAGTTTTCGGGTGTCTCTATTGGGGATATTTAGCGTATAATGAGAGTAGCTTCTCAATGTATTGAAGGAGTTAGAATATTCATATAAGCGAACATCATCAAACCCATCCATATATTCTCCTTTTGATAAATCGCTTAATTTCCAATCAAAATCGTGATGAGTAATTTTATAATAGTAATCAGCTTCATCACCATTTAACGCATCAAATGAAAGGGAGATTTTTTCTCCCAAACGAATAATTGGTAATTGACTTTGTTGAGTGCTTCCAATAAATTGAATAGTTTTTATAAATTCTGGCGCTACGTGTTCAGCGTATTGAGCCATTAAGATATGTGGAGAGAAAAAAAATAGAAATAGTACTATAAATTTTTTAAACATTATGGGTGATTTTAGACGTTAAATATAAGCAATATTTACTCTTAAATAGGGCGTTTTTTTTTCGTATAATTATTTAAGAATAAAATTGTTTTTTTTGTATGTGTACCAACATTATTTTTATAAATTTGCATACCCAAAAAAAGGGATTTTTTTAATAGAATTTAATACCCATATTCTATGTCTAAAGACATTAAGATTAAAAAAGGTCTTAACATCCGACTAAAAGGTGAGGCCAGCAAAACTCTTTCAAAAGCGCCCCGTTCTAAAACGTTCGTTATTAGACCCTCAGATTTTCATCTTATCACACCAAAATTGGTGGTAAAAGAAGGAGTACAACTAAAAGCAGGAGACGTTATATTTTATTCAAAAACTGAAGAAAAAATCAAATTTGTTTCTCCAGTTAGTGGTACCGTTTTAAAAATTGAAAGAGGTGCAAAAAGAGTTATCACAGCGTTAGTGATCGAAGCCGATCAAAAAGATTTGTACTTAGACCACGGAGCAGCTTCAACAGCTTCGATGGACGAAAAAGAAATAAAAAATCATTTATTAGCATCCGGTTGTTGGCCATTTATAAAACAAAGGCCCTACGATATCATTGCAAATCCAGACGTTAAACCCAAAGCAATTTTTGTTTCAGCGTACTCTACAGCTCCTCTTGCTGCCGATTATGATTTTACTTTAATGGGTAAGGAAAAAGAACTACAAGCCGCTGTAACTGCAATGAGCAAATTAACAGATGGAGTGATAAATGTTGGTGTAGGTAAAAACTCAAAAAGTGTTTTTGAAAGTTTGGAAGATATAACTATTCACAAAATTTCGGGAAAACATCCTGCTGGAAATGTAGGCACCTTGATTAATAAATTAAACCCTGTCAACAAAGGTGAGGTAGTCTGGACGATAAGTCCCCAGGATTTAGTCATTATTGGTGAATTATTACTAACGGGTAAATTCAATGCAGAGCGTGTTGTTGCCCTATCAGGGTCCTCTGTAAAAGATCCTAAATATTATACAACCAAAATCGGTTCTGAAGTCTCCACTATACTTTATACATCAGGTCTAAACGAAGAGCATGTAAGGGTTATTGACGGAAATGTTCTATCTGGAAATAAAATTACCCCAACAGGTCATTTGGGTTACTACTCAAATACAGTCACTGTAATTCCCGAAGGCGATGATTATGATTTTTTTGGTTGGAATAAACCGGTATTTAATAAAGTGTCTGTTACCAGAGCGTTAACTTTTTCATGGTTGCAACCAAAAAAGAAATATGATTTAAATACCAATACCAATGGTGAGCATCGAGCTTTTGTGGTAACGGGTTCTTTCGAAAAAGTATTTCCGCTTGATATTTTACCAATGCAGATTTTGAAGGCTTGTAAATATGAAGATTTAGATGAAATGGAAGCCCTAGGAATGTATGAAGTTGCTCCGGAAGATTTTGCTTTAACAGAATTTATTTGTGTTTCAAAACAACCACACCAAGAAATCATAAGAAAAGGTTTAGACTTAATGTATAAAGAGATAGGTTAATGGGATTAAAAAATAATTTACATCAATTAAAAGAAAAGTATAAAGGAACCAAAATGGCTCCAGCATTCAACGCATTGCATACTTTTTTATACCTGCCTAATGAGACCACTCAAGGAGGTACACATATTAAAGCTGCCGATGATTTAAAACGGACCATGAATACTGTAATTATGGCATTATTGCCTTGCTTGATTTATGGTATGTTTAATGCTGGTTATCAGCATTACCTTGCATTGGGAGATATTGATGCAGCAAAAGGTTTTTTAGGATCAACATTTTGGACCTGGGATAATTTGGTAATTGGGATGTGGAAAGTTCTTCCTTTGGTAATTATTTCCTACGGAGTTGGTCTTGCAGTTGAATTTTTATTTGCTGTTATCAAAGGTCATGAAGTTGAAGAAGGATACCTGGTAACAGGAATGTTAGTTCCATTAATAGTACCTATAGATATTCCACTTTGGATGTTAACAGTAGCAGTTATTTTTGGAGTTGTAATTGGCAAAGAGGTTTTTGGTGGTACTGGGATGAATATTTTAAATCCTGCTTTGACCATTAGAGCATTTCTATTTTTTGCATATCCTACTTGGATGTCTGGTGATAAGGTATGGGTCCATGGTGCTGTAGAGAGAGATCAACTGATCGCTGCGGGCGAAAATTTAGACGCAATATCTGGTGAGACAATTTTAGGAGCTTATGCTCAGAACAATGCTGTTGTATATGATTATTGGGATATGTTCTGGGGTTTAATACCAGGATCTGTTGGTGAGACCTCAAAGTTTTTAATAATTATAGGAGCACTATTTTTAATATTTACAAAAATAGGAAGTTGGAGAATTATAGTCTCGACATTGATTGGAGCTCTTGTTATGGGGTTAATTTTTAATGGTGTTGTTGACGCAGGATGGATTGGAGAAACCAATAAATTTTATGGTCTTATGAATGTTCCATTTTGGCAACATCTAATTATTGGAAGTATATTGTTTGGTGCTGTTTATATGGCAACAGATCCTGTAACAGCTTCTCAAACAAATAAAGGTAAATGGATTTATGGGTTTTTAATTGGGTTTATATCTATAATGATCCGAGTATTTAACCCGGCATATCCAGAGGGAGTGTTTTTAGCTATTTTGTTAATGAATGTTTTCGCTCCTACAATAGATCACTACGTGGTACAAGGAAATGTGAAAAGAAGAATGAAACGTTTAAAAGTAAAAACTAATTAATATGGCTAATAAAACCGATAAAAATTTATACACCATACTTTTTGCTATTGTTATGGTCGTAATAGTTGGTTCTCTTCTAGCTGGTTTTGCTAGTGGATTAAAGCCAAGAATTGAAGCAAATGAGAAATTTGAAAAACAACAGAATATCTTGTATGCAATGGGTATAAATAACAATTTAGGTACCGGAGATGTTGCTTTTGTTTCCACTGATAGTGTCTCCGAAATATTCAACAAATTCATCACCAAACAGATGGTTATTCAGGGAGATCAAGCTACTGAAGATGAGGAAGCCTATTTAATTGATATTAAAAAAGAAAGTACCAAAGCAAAAAATGGAGATTATCAGAGAAGGTTACCGCTATTTATCGGTCAAAAAGATGGGTCAGAATTGTACATTATGCCTGTTCGTGGTAAAGGGCTTTGGGATGCAATTTGGGGCTTTGTAGCTGTAGATAAAGAAATGATTGTTCAAGGAGTTTATTTTGATCATAAGGGTGAAACACCTGGTTTAGGAGCCGAGATCAAGCAACGTTATTTTATGGATGATTTTTTAGGAGAACAACTATTAGACAACGGTGCTTTTCAGGGAATTAAAGTAGCAAAAGGAAATAACGACCCAAAAAATTTGATAAAAGATGATTATGAAGTAGATGCACTTGCAGGTGCAACGATAACTGGTGATGGAGTTTCTGCGATGTTAAAAAAAGATCTTGCTATGTATGTTCCTTATCTAAAAACTTTAAATAATTAATCAATGGGATTACTTTCAAAAAAAGATGCAAAATTAATTCAAGATCCATTATTGGATGATAACCCTATTACGATTCAGGTATTAGGAATTTGTTCTGCACTAGCAATTACCGCTCAACTAAAACCTTCAATTGTGATGGCAGTTTCTGTGATTTTTGTTTTAGGAATTGGAAACGTGGTGATTTCTTTGATGCGTAATATAATTCCTTCAAAAATTAGAATTATTGTACAGCTTATAGTAGTGGCTACTTTGGTAATTATTGTTGATCAAGTTTTAAAAGCTTTTGCTTATTCTTTAAGTAAAGAGCTTTCGGTTTTTATTGGATTAATCATTACCAACTGTATTATCATGGGGCGTTTTGAAGCTTTTGCCCTGGGTAATGGACCTTGGCGTTCTTTTCTAGATGGCGTTGGAAACGCATTAGGATATGGAGTGATACTTATCATCGTTGGATTTTTTAGAGAATTATTAGGGTCTGGTACCTTGTTCGGGATAAAAGTATTAGGCGATTCTGTAGAAAAAACAGGACTGTATGCAATTGGATACGAAAATAACGGATTTATGGTATTGCCCCCAATGGCTTTGATTGTGGTAGGTATTATTATTTGGGTACAACGAAGTAAAAATAAAGCATTAATTGAAGAAAATTAAGAATGTAACTATTCTTATATTTTTTTTACAATAAAATTATAAAATATGTTAGAACATATAGAATTATTTTTTAAATCTATTTTCGTAGATAATATGGTTTTTGCATACTTTTTAGGTATGTGTTCTTACCTAGCAGTATCAAAAAAGGTTAGCACCGCTGTTGGTTTAGGGGCTGCAGTCATTTTTGTACTTACCGTAACCGTTCCTTTAAATTGGTTGTTAGATCAATACATACTTCAGGACGGAGCTTTGGTATGGTTAGGAGCTGACTTCGCTGCTTATAATTTAAGCTTTTTATCATTTATCTTATTCATTGCCACCATAGCCACTATGGTTCAACTGGTTGAGATTGTAGTTGAAAAGTTTTCACCATCTTTATATAACTCACTTGGGATTTTTCTTCCATTAATAGCTGTAAACTGTGCTATTTTAGGAGGCTCTCTATTTATGCAATCTCGTGAAATAGAATCCTTAAGTTTGGCACTCAATTACGGGTTTAGCTCCGGTATTGGTTGGTTTTTAGCCATTGTAGCCATTGCAGCTATTAGAGAAAAAATACGCTACAGTAATGTACCTGCACCCTTAAGAGGTTTAGGAATCACATTTATTATAACAGGATTAATGGCTATTGGATTCATGAGTTTTGGAGGAATGCTGACGGGTAGTGGTGATTCGGCAACACCAGCTGTCGCAGAATCTGCGGATAAATTAGTAGAACAACAATCAACTTTAGAAAAAGAAGCTGCAGCAGCTGAAACTGCAGTCGTATCAGAATTAAAAAATGAATAATATGTTTCTAGCACCAAGTATAACAGGAGTAATCATAGCAACCGTTGTCGCTTTTTTAGTATTGACACTTTTATTGGTCGCATTATTACTTTTTACAAAACAAAAATTATCGCCATCAGGCCCGGTAAAAATTACCATTAATGGTGAAAAAGAAATAGAAGTTGCCAGTGGAGGCACCCTTCTAACAACCTTAGGTGCTAATAAAATATTTTTGCCATCTGCCTGCGGTGGTGGTGGAACTTGTATTCAATGTGAATGTCATGTTCTAGAGGGTGGAGGAGAAGCCTTGCCAACAGAAACACCGCACTTTAGTAGAAAAGAATTGAAAGAAGGTGCTCGTCTGTCTTGTCAGGTAAAAGTGAAACAAGATATGAATATCACCATACCTGAAGAGGTTTTTGGTATTAAAAAATGGGAAGCAACAGTTGTAAGGAATTATAATGTAGCTTCTTTTATCAAGGAATTTGTAGTAGAGATTCCTGAGGATATGGGATACAAAGCGGGAGGCTATATTCAAATTGAAATTCCAAAAGGAGAAGTTAAATTTTCCGACATGGATATAACTGCTCATCCTGAAGAACACGATTCAGCGGATAAATTTAAAGCCGAATGGGACAAGTTTAAATTGTGGCCTCTAGTCATGAAAAATAACGAAACTGTTGAGCGAGCATATTCGATGGCTTCTTTTCCAGCCGAAGGAAGAGAAATAATGCTAAATGTACGTATTGCTACTCCTCCTTTTGATAGAGCAAAAGGTGGTTGGATGGATGTAAATCCTGGCATCGCATCCTCTTATATATTTAACCAAAAGAAAGGAGATAAAGTTACTATCTCAGGACCTTATGGTGAATTTTTTATCAACGAATCTGATTCTGAAATGTTATACGTTGGCGGTGGCGCAGGAATGGCTCCAATGCGATCACATTTATACCACCTGTTCAGAACCTTAAAAACCAATAGAAAAGTTACGTATTGGTATGGAGGTCGTTCAAAAGCAGAGTTGTTTTATATTGAACACTTTAAAGCCTTAGAAAGAGATTTTCCTAATTTTAAATTCTATCTAGCATTATCTGAACCTTTAGATAAAGATAATTGGAAGGTCAAAAAAGATATTAATGATCAAGAAGGAGATGGCTTTGTTGGATTTATTCATAACTGTGTAATTGATAACTACCTGAATCATCATGAGAGTCCCGAAGACATCGAACTGTACTTTTGTGGACCACCTCTTATGAATGTTGCTGTTCAAAAGATGGGAGAAGATTTTGGTATTCCTGATGAAAATATCCGTTTTGACGACTTTGGAGGATAATTAAAATCCATGACTAAAAAGCTTAACAAACAAGAATCTCGAAACTTAGCTATGAACCTAGTAGGAGCTGAACTAGAGAAAGAAGGTTATGAGTTTTTAGCTATCAAATCAGATTTAAAAAAAAACCCTCAGTTTGTAGTCATTAAAGACAAAATCACTTCTTTTGTTTTGGTAAGGGCAGTTTCAAATTCAGAGAAGCTCCATGATTATCGTAATATTACGACCCAGCCAATTTTGGAACATGCTGAACAATTTAAGGCAAAAGTGTACTATGCTGGTGTGTGGCTAGGTCACGGATCAGACATTAATAAGCCTATTGTTAGTGGTGAAGACTATTCGTATGTGTATTCGGGTTTAACAGAAATTTCATGAGTAGATTAGTTTATTTTGTATTGCTTATAATGCTTATTTCTTGTGGAGAAAAGCCCTTAGAAAAATTAATTATTCAAGGGCAAGCATTTGGAACTACCTTTACTATACAAGCATATACCCATCAGAACCTTGATTTAGAAAAAGGAATTGATTCTATTTTAAACTCAGTCAATAAATCGGTAAGTACTTACTTACCAGATAGCGATATTTCAAAAATTAATCGTGGCGATACCTCAGTAATTGTGGATCAGATTTTTATTGATAATTTCAATTTGTCATCAGATGTTTATCAAAAAACAGAAGGTTATTTTGACCCTACTATTGGAGTTCTTAGAAACGCTTATGGATTTGGTGATACTCAGCCCTTAAATTTTTTAGATACTAAGGCTCTGGATTCCTTGATGAATTATGTTGGATTTCACAAGGTAAAATTGACCGAAGCATCAAAAATAATAAAAGAACGTCCTGAAATATATTTTGATTTCAATGCTGTTGCAAAAGGATATGGTATAGATTTGATTGGAAACTATTTAATCTCTAATGGGGTACAAAATTTTCTGATTGAATTAGGAGGAGAATTATTAGCAAAAGGCATCAATCTTAAAAAAAATAAAGCATGGGTGGTTGGAATAGAAAATTCTTTTTCAACTATTAACGATAGATCTTATTCGACGAGTTTAATGTTAAAGGATGTTGGGATGGCAACATCTGGTAACTATCGTAAATTTAGAGTAGATTCTATTTCAAAAAAAAGATATGTTCATACTCTAAACCCTCTTACGGGATCTGCTGAAAAAAGTAATATTACGAGTGCTACGGTGCTGGCTTCTACTTGCGCTGAGGCAGATGCATATGCAACCTCATTTATGGCGCTGGGATTCGAAAAATCGTTAAAATTAATTAATAAGTTAGAACATATTGAAGTATACCTTACGTATAGTAACCAAGATAATATTCAACAGATTTTTGTTACGGAAGGTATGAAGAAAATAATACTGGATTAAAACTTTCTGCAAACCGGAATTAGCTCACCTTGGGCCAATCTGTATTGCTCAATTTCTTCTTTAGATAATTTTTTAGTGTAGTCAACTGCGGTTACATCAAAACCATTTTTTCTTAGTTTATCAAAATAATCTCTTCCATAAACTCGAACGTGATCGTATTGGCCAAATATTTTTGCACGCTCTTTAGGATCTGTTATACTATAGTCTTCAAAAGTAAATTCTCTAGATAAATCTTGAGGAATTTGAAAAATACCAATTCCATT
>SGZC01000032.1 GCA_004213605.1 Flavobacteriales bacterium | reverse complement strand
TCTACATTTCCCGACATCAACGGAGGTATTGGAATTTTATTTGAACAGGCATCCTCCAGAGGTCATGCTCAAGAAAGTGACAATGGAATTTTAACTTTTCCTTTTACAATTCGCAATCAATTTACAGCTGCGTTATCTACATTGAAGGCGGCAGTAGAATTGCGAGAAGAAATCTTGAATTATCAAAAAACATTTTACACAAACGCACGTAAAGAGTCATCTAACGCTGGAGTCATTGTTTTTGGAGATGAGAAAGATGCTACTAAAGTTCATAAGTTTATAGATCTACTAAACCATCATAAAATCGAAGTTCATTACTTAAAAGAAGATTTTTTAAAAAATGGAAAAGCATTTAAAAGAGAATTTAGCTATGTCATCCCAAAAAATCAAAAACAACATCGATTAATAAATGCTATGTTTCAAAAACGCACTGTTTTTCAAGACAGTTTATTTTATGATGTAAGTGCTTGGACGCTCCCTTTGGCATTTAATCTAAACTATGAAGAAAATGAATCTACCAATAAACTAGGTGATAGAATGTTGGTCAACGACAAAAATACTGCTTTGCTTCCATTGGCATCTTCATACGCCTATTTGATGGAATGGAATGACTACAACAGTCCAAAAGTTTTAAATCAACTGCTTGAAAAAGGGTTACGAGTAAAAGTAGGTTTAAAACCTTTTATATTGGAAGGAGTTAAATATGAATACGGAACCATTTTGATACCTGTTCAGAATCAAAAACTTAATTCAAAAGAACTATTTAATTTCATCCATAAATTAATAGAAGAAAATAACGTAGTTATAACCTCAGCTTCAACTGGACTCTCTGAAGGAATTGATTTGGGCAGTAGCAACTTTAAATTGGTTGGAGACCAAAAAATTGCCCTTCTTGTAGGCCCTGGAATCACCCCATATGACGCTGGTGAGATCTGGCATTTATTTGATCAACGATATGACATACTCATCACTAAATTAGATACCCGCGATTTTCAAAAAAAAGACTTGAGTAAATACACCGATATCATAATACCTAATAGTTGGGGGGCTTCACTTACAAAAGCTGATGCCCAAAAACTTAAAGCATGGGTAAAACAAGGAGGTACGCTGATAGGTTATAAAAATGTAGGCAGGTGGTTTAATAAACATGAAATTTTAAAAATTGACTTTAAATCTAGAAAGGATTCTGCGCAAAATATTTCATTCGAGCAAAAACGTGATTTTTTTGGGGCTCAGGTAATAGGTGGAGCCATATTTGAAACTAAAATTGATCGATCACATCCTATAGCATTTGGATATACAAATCAAAAACTTCCAGTTTTCAGAAACTCAACTCTATTTATGAAGCCAGATAATAATAGTTATAATAATCCTATTAAATATACAGAAAATCCACTGTTAAGTGGTTATATCTCGGATAAAAACTTATCTGAATTAAGAAATACAAGTATGTGTAAGATTGGAACTATTGGTAAAGGAAAAATTATTTATTTTACAGACAATACCAATTTTAGAGCATTTTGGTATGGCACCAATAAGTTGCTCATGAACGCTATATTTTTTGGAAATGAAATGTAAATCTAATTACTATGATTAATTTAAGTGAAAAATAAAACTAAAACACAAAGTCTTTTAAATTTTCTTTTTCAAAATTAAATTCAGTAATAATCTCGTTTACAATAGCTGATGCAGGTTGGATTTGATTAATTAAGCCTGTAATTTGTCCTATTTCTAACTCACCATCTTCTAAATCACCTTCAAACATTCCTTTTTTTGCTCGTGCTCTACCCAATAAATCAATTAAATCTTGCTTTGAAGGATTCTTCTTATAAAGTTCAAGCACATCGTTTGAAAACTTATTTTTTAACAATCTCACAGGCGCAAGCTCTTTTAAAGTCAATAATGTGTCTCCATCTTTAGCCTCTATTACTTTATTTTTAAAATTAATATGCGCACTAGATTCTTCACTAGCAACAAATCTACTGCCAATTTGAACTCCATCAGCACCCAAAACCATTGCAGCTAACATTCCCTTTCCAGTTGCAATGCCGCCAGCAGCTATTAAAGGGATTTGAATTTGTTCTTTTACCATTGGAATCAAAGTGAATGTAGTCGTTTCTTCTCTTCCATTGTGACCACCAGCTTCAAAACCTTCAGCTACCACCGCGTCAACTCCAGCCTCTTGCGCCTTTAAAGCAAATTTCACGCTACTTACTACATGTACTACCTTGATACCGCTTTTTTTCAGTCTCTCTGTATGAATTTTAGGATTTCCTGCAGAAGTAAATACAATATTTACTCCTTGCTCAATTATTATTTGGATAATTTCCTCAATATTTGGATATAACATTGGAACATTCACACCAAAAGGATGTGGTGTCGCTTTTTTACATTTCTGTATATGCTGTCTTAAAACATCTGGATACATAGAACCTGCTCCTAACAATCCTAAACCTCCAGAGTTGCTGACCGCACTAGCTAGTTTCCAACCACTATTCCAAATCATTCCAGCTTGAATAATTGGATATTTAATTTTAAAAAGTTCTTTTATTTTATTCTGCATTAATTTTTTTTGTTATTTAAGAAATAACGCCACTTCCTATGAGTTCATCTTTCAAATACCAGGCAACAAATTGACCCTCTGTTATTGCAGATTGTGGATGTTCAAAGATAACATAAAGACCTGAATCTGTTAAGTAAATAGTTGCTTTTTCTAATTTTTGGCGATATCTAATTCGTGACATTACAGCTAAAGATTCTCCATTCTTTATTTTTAAATCTGGACGAACCCAATGAATCTCATCTAATTTCACTAAAAGACCATGTCTATAAAGTCCCGGATGATTTTTTCCTAAACCTACATAGATGACATTTTCATTTACATCCGTATCAATTACGAATAAAGGTTCAGTTGTACCACCAACTCCTAATCCTTTTCTTTGACCTTTAGTGAAATAATGAGCTCCTTGATGAATACCCACAACCTTACCATCTTGTTTAGTATAGCAATGTTTTTTTGATTTAAATGCTAATTCCATTTTCAGTTTACTAACATCTATTTTTTGATTTTGATACCCATTAAAGGTTTTAGGGATTTCTACAATATGCCCTTCTTTAGGTTTTAATTTTTGTTGAAGAAAATCTGGTAATTTAACTTTCCCAATAAAACACAATCCTTGAGAATCTCTTTTATTTGCTGTAATTAAACCTTCTTTTTTCGCAATTTCTCTCACCTCTGATTTCAATAATTTTCCAATAGGAAATAAGGTTTTTGAAAGTTGTTCTTGCGATAGTTGACATAAAAAATAGGATTGGTCTTTATTTGGATCTTTTCCGGAAAGTAATTGAAAATATTTATTTTGTTTTTTTTGTATCATATCTTTACGACAATAATGACCTGTCGCTACATAATCTGCTCCTAATTTTAAAGCTATCTTTAAAAATACATCAAATTTAATTTCTCTGTTACATAAAATATCAGGATTAGGGGTCCTACCCATTTCATATTCATTGAACATGTAGTCAACAATTTTTTCTTGATATTGTTTGCTTAAGTCGACTGTTTGAAAAGGAATCCCTAGCTTTTCAGCTACTAACATAGCATCATTACTGTCGTCTAACCAAGGGCATTCATCAGAAATAGTTACCGATTCATCATGCCAGTTTTTCATAAAAAGACCGATAACATCATAACCTTGTTTCAATAATAGAAAAGCTGCTACGCTTGAATCAACACCTCCTGAAAGGCCTACTACCACACGTTTTTTCATAAAACAAAATTAGTGTACAAAGATACATTTTTACAATTCAAAATATTTGATTACATCAAACTAAAATAAGTGATATTAAAAATTAACATTAATTTATTATTTATTGTTTAACTAAATATTAGTTTTGTTAAACATTTAACCCAAAAAAAATTAGTTTAGTATTAACATTATTATTTACAACACTTTCATGTAGTAGCGATGACGACAATACGGTTACAACTCAACCTCAAAATATTGTTGAAATTGCACTTGAAACACCAGATCTTACATCATTAGTAGCCGCACTTACAGCTGCAAATGGAGATTTAGTAACTGTACTTCAGGGCGATGGTCCATTTACAGTTTTAGCTCCAACCAATGATGCATTCGCTACATTTTTATCTGACAACGGTTTTAATACTCTTGAAGATGTTCCTACAGATGTACTTACACAAATCTTATTAAATCACGTAATCATGGCAGACGTTGTTGCCAACGACCTGATAACTTCAGGTGCTGGTTATACTAATACATTAGCAACTGGACCCAATGACAATGAAATGAGTTTGTATTTCAACACTTCTGACGGTGTAACTTTTAATGGTGTTTCAACAGTGACCCAAGCCGATATTGAAGCAACTAATGGAACTATTCACATAGTTGATGGAGTAATAGGAATTCCGACTGTTGTGACTTTCGCGGCAGCAGATCCAAGTTTTTCTACTTTGGTTACCGCACTAACTGATTTAACACCAGCAACAGATTTTGTAAGTATACTACAAGGTGAAGGACCATTTACGGTATTTGCCCCTACAAATGAAGCTTTCAGTGCATTACCAGCTATCCCTGAGGAAGAGGCATTAACACAAGTGCTTTTATACCACGTTGTTGGTGGAAATGTAACCTCTTCAGATTTAACAAATCCTGGTGAAACTACAGCAGAAACATTACAAGGAGATTCAATCACCATTACATTGCCAGGAAGTGAAGGCAATATTGCTAATGTAACAGATGCATCAGGTGCAAACGATATAGGAATTGTAGCTGTAGATGTTCAAGCAGGTAACGGTGTAATCCATGTACTAAATAAGGTCATGATACCTAACCTATAATAAACAAAGCGTCGTTGTTTTGATTCATTAATTATATATTAATTAATTCGCTTTGGTTGAAAGGGTTCTTGTTGTATGACAAGAGCTCTTTTTTTTGAATTAGCAGCAACATTAATTTGGATTTTTTCAACTTTTTCCAAAAATCGTGTTTCTGTTCGTATTGAATTGTTAAATAATACACTAGAAAAGAAATATCCATAAAATTTTGATAATTTTATGTTCGCTTTTATGATAATAAACAAAACCTGTTTAGATTTAAAAAAAAGCTCCCAATAGGAAGCTTTGTAGTTTACCTTTTACCTTTCTTCTTTTGAGCCTCAGCTTGCTCCATCATCTCCGCCATTTTTTTCTGAAATTTATTTTGCTTCTTTGGTTTCTTTTTATCTTCCTGGATTTTGGCATGAATTTTTTCATCATCAATGATAAAGTTTTTAATGACTAACATAATTCCAATAGTAATCATATTTGAAACAAAATAATACAATGATAAACCAGACGCATAATTATTAAAAAATACCAACATCATTAAAGGGGACAAATACATAATAAACTTCATATTTGGCATTCCTTCTTGCTGCTGCATTGATTGACCCGTAGTCATCATCATATAAATAAAGATAGCAATAGATGCAAGTATAGGAAACAAGCTAACATGGTCACCATAAAATGGAACATAAAAAGGTAACTCTGCGATTACATCAAAACTAGATAAATCATCTGCCCATAAAAAACTTTTTTGACGCAAGTCAAATGCTGTAGGGAAAAAAGTAAATAAGGCATAAAAAACAGGAATCTGCAGTAATGCAGGCAAACATCCTTTTAGAGGACTTGCTCCTGCAGCATTTTGAAGTTTCATCGTTTCTTGTTGAATCTTCATTTTATTTCCCTTAAATTTTTCTTTAATCTCGTCTAGTTCTGGTTTTAATACTTTTAGTTTAGCTTGAGATAAATATTGTTTGTACTGGACCGGTGACAGTGCCAATTTTATTAAAACTGTCAACATTATAATGGCGATACCAGCAGGTAAAAAACCACTTAAAAATCCGAAAAGTGGAATAATTAGGTATTTATTTAAAAATCCGAAAATACCCCAACCTAGGGGCATGGCTTCATCTAAATTACGTCCATAGGATTTAAAAATCTCATAATCTGTCGGCCCATAATACATATTCATAGAATAGGAAAGACCTCCAGCTTTAGGTTCTAATAACATCCTTGCACCATATTTTTTTGTGTAGAGTGTATCTAGCTCTTCATCTTTTACTAAATCAACCGAACTCAATGCTACTTCTTTAAAAGCAGTATCTGTTAGAAGCATAGAACTAAAAAAATGTTGTCTAAAGTTTATCCAAGTAACTCCTTTTTCTAATTCATTATCATCTGATGCAGGAGATAACTTGTCATGTTTATCTCCATTTTCATATTCATAAGTTAATCGAGAATATCTGTTTTCGTAGGAGATACTTTTTGCTTGACGATATCCAATAAAATTCCAATCTAAATACATCGGCTGCGAGGTGTTTATCACATTTTCTAAGCCTTGCGATTTAATGCTAAATCCTAACATATAATCATTTGGAATTAATTCATAACGGTATTCAATAAAGTTATAGTCAGAAGTTTTTAGCTTCATGGACAATACTGTTGTATCTCCGTTGTTTATTAACGTTGGTTCAAAATATAAATCTTGAGAATTTAACAATCTATTTTCGGAGGAAAATTGAAGATTTAAAGTTGAATTTCCATCTTTGATTAAATAAACTGGAGTTCCATCATATATAGTTTGGTTCTTTAATTGGGCCTCAACAATAAAACCTCCCTTATTACTAATTGTTAATTTCAATACTTCATTTTCAATAACAGTAGTTGCATCGGTAGCTGAAGGTAATGTTCCAGAATAAGCAAAAGAACCTAAAATATTTTGAAGCTCAGTTAACCCTGTCGAATCGTTAACCTTGGCAACACCAATCTGATCACTTGCTTTTTCTAGTGTAATTTCTCGTTGATTAATTACATCAGCAGATTTTTTATCGTTTTCTACTTTTTCAGATTTTTCTTTAGCTAATTTTTGAGCTTCCAATTCCTCAGGAGTTGGCTGGTTCTGCCAAAGCATAAACAATAAAATTGCACCTATTAATAAAAAACCAATAATCGTGTTTAAATCAAACTTTTTTTCTTCCATATGTATCGCCCTAATTAGTAGAGATCTTATTTAATTTTATTTTTTAACTATCTTATTTTCAAATATCTAACCTTTTTTAAATATTATCAAGTTGTTGTACTGTTTTTGTTAGCATGATCATTAGCAGCTTTTACAAAAGATACGAATAAAGGATGTGGATTCGCTACCGTGCTTTTATACTCGGGATGATACTGGACACCAACAAACCAAGGATGATTTTCAATTTCTATAACTTCTACCAATCCAGTATCTGGATTTACTCCTGAAGTTTTTAATCCTGCTGCTTCTAACTCACTTCGATATTTGTTGTTGTACTCATAACGATGTCGATGTCTTTCTTCAATAGTGTTATTTACATAGGTCTCACCAGCAATGCTATCTTTGATTAAATTACATTTCCAAGAGCCTAAACGCATGGTACCTCCCTTTTCGATTATACTTTTTTGGTCATCCATCAAATCAATTACTGGAAATAACGTTTCGGGATTCATTTCGGTAGAGTTCGCATTTTTTAAACCCAAAACATTTCTAGAAAATTCTATAACTGCCATTTGCATTCCTAAACAAATTCCTAAATAGGGTACGTTATTTTCTCTTGCATACTTTACAGCATCTATTTTTCCTTCGATACCACGTTCTCCAAATCCAGGAGCGACCAAAACACCATGAAGTCCCTCAAATTTTTCTTTTACATTAAATTCATCTAAATGTTCTGAATGAATTGATATCACTTTTACTTTTACTTCATTAACCGCTCCAGCATGGATAAAAGCCTCTAAAATTGATTTATAAGAATCTTGTAATTCTACATATTTTCCAATCAGTCCAATTTTAATTTCGCTTTTGGGATTTTTATGTCTCTCCAAAAAATTATTCCAATGTTCAAGATCTGGCGAACCATGATCACTTAGATTTAGTTTCTTCAGCGTAATGATATCCAAACCTTCTTTTAACATTAAATTCGGAACATCATAAATAGTTGAAGCATCTATAGATTCAATAACTGCTTCTTGTTGTACGTTACAAAATAAAGCTAATTTTCTTTTCAAATCATTTGATAAATGATGTTCTGTTCTACAAACTAAAATATCAGCTTTAATACCACTCTCCATTAAAGTTTTAACAGAATGTTGTGTGGGTTTTGTTTTTAATTCACCTGCTGCTTTTAAAAAAGGGATTAAGGTTAAATGTATTACTAGAGCATTGTCATCTCCTAATTCCCATTTTAATTGCCTAACAGCCTCTATATAGGGAAGGGATTCTATATCCCCAACGGTACCACCGATTTCAGTAATTACAATATCAAAATTACCTGTTTTACCAAGTAATTGAACTCTATTTTTTATTTCATTGGTGATATGTGGAACTACTTGTACGGTTTTTCCTAAAAACTCACCTTTGCGTTCTTTATCAATGACACTCTGATAAATTCGTCCGGTTGTAACATTATTTGCTTGAGAGGTTGGAACATTTAAAAAACGTTCATAATGTCCTAAATCTAAATCAGTTTCAGCACCGTCGTCAGTTACGTAACATTCGCCATGTTCATAGGGATTTAAGGTTCCTGGATCTACATTTATGTAGGGGTCTAATTTCTGTATGGTTACTCTGTATCCTCTGGCTTGAAGTAATTTAGCTAAAGATGCTCCTATAATTCCTTTTCCTAAAGAGGAAGAAACTCCGCCCGTAACGAATATGTACTTTGTCGTGTTCATTTATGCTTATTATACGGGATGCAAATGTAAGAATTAATTGTTGAAGCTAATAGCTATTTAACAATAAACAAAAATAAAATTTGGTATTAGATCTATTATTTTTTGATTAGCTTTTCAACCAATTTCTCTAAACCATTTACTTTTATTTCATCCATTTCTTGCATCAGTCTCCCTAACTTACCCTTTGGAAATCCTTTTCTTTTATACCAGTTATAATAATATTCGGGTATGTGAACCAGATAATACCCTTTATATTTACCAAAAGGCATTCTATAATTTGCGAGTTCGATTAAATGATTTGGATCTAACAAGTTTTTTATAATAATAAACTAAATGACAAAAATATTTTATTCTACCACTTCTAATTCTAAACGTTCATTATATTTCATTATATAGAATGCTTGATTGGTATAACCTTTGGTCGAATCAAAAGTATATTGAAATTTATTTTCAATATATTCCGTATAAATATCAGTTGCGAATGCTTCCTCTAAATTTTCTGCATTGGCTAATCTTAACAATATATCATAAGTAACATCAAATCCTCTAATAGCGTATTTATTTGGTTTTACTCCATATCTATATTTATAACTCACTAAAAAAGGTGTTAATATTTCATAATCGTAGTGTTTACTTGCTGAAGGGTAAGTAAAATTTAAATTAGCCAAATGCATATTCGAAACATCGCTGTAGTCAAATGCTCGAGATTTATTAACTGCAAATAACCTCAATCGATTGTTCCCAATTTTATTACCTAAGGAATCCAATATAACTTCCGGTATCCCATTTAAGAGCCCCACGGCATTACTTACTAAAATTGGATCATTTGAATGTAATATTACCCAATTTTGTTTGGTTGTATCGATTTGCTTTTCAATAGTTTCCACATACAAATAATTTCCCTGATCGGGAACTATTGTTTTTGATTTTGGTAATGCAGCCATAATAATCTCCCTACTTTTGGTCCACTCGTTTCCGGTAATAACAATTGTATTAATGGTATCTTTTCTTTTCGTGATATAAGACAACATTGCTTTTTCCATTAATTCGTTGGCAGGTAAAGTTTGGTGTAGGTTGGGGTATTCTTTTAACTTTACTTTACTCAAAGGAGAAAATACAGGAATATTTTTTACCTGTAAATCAGCGGCCGCTTTTTCAACACTTTTACTCAATAAGGGACCAATGACCACATCCATATCGTTAAAATTATGATTGCTAATAATCTGTTCCACTTTAGCAGTTTTACCTTCTGTGTCGTATATGTTAATTTCTGTGGATACCCCTTTATCTTTCATGAATTCTGCAGCCATTAATACGCCACTGTAAAAATCAATTGCAACTCCAAGTGTTCCATCTTTTCTTAATAAAGCAATATTTGCATCCAGCGAATCTAAATCAATACGGTTAAGGTTTAACGGGAGCATCACCGCTAATTTCTTTTTTTTTGTATTAACTATATAAGTACTTAAATCTATTGTTTGTTTTTTGTTTTCATTCTCAGAATTTAATAATTTCGGTATTTTTAAAATCATTCCTTCTTTTAATCCGTTTGCCGCTTTGGGATTTAATGATATTATTTCATCTGGGTCAAGCCCAAATTTTATTTTTAATCTAAAAAAACCTTCTTTTGGCAGTACTTCATATAATTCGTAGTTATCTTCTTCAGAAACCGTTGATTCAGAGAAAATAATGTTTTTTGGAACTTTAATTTCATCTCCAACCTTGAGATTCTCCCCCATGTTAGGGTTTAGAAGTTCTAGTTCTGCTATGGTAACTTCATAACGTCCTGCAATACCATATTTAGTTTCTCTTGGTAAAACTGTATGAATGATTAAATTGTCTTTACTAAATAATTTAGATAAAGAGGTGTTTTTATTAACCATTACTTTTTTAATTACTGGGATGTTGATTCGTTCTCCTTTAATAAGTTCTCGCGTGTAAATTTCGTTATTAAATTTTTTTAATAAATCCTCTGATAGATTAAATTTTGAAGCTATACTCTCTATACTTTCTTTTCGTTTAACGCGATACGTTTTAATATCTAGGGTCACTTCTTCACCATCTAATGGTAAAATTAAAACTAAACCTGTTTTGATGACATGTTTAACGTCTGGATTTAATCTATAAATAGATCCCTCAGAAATCATATAAGTTTTGGAAATACTATATACCGTTTCGCCTTTTTCTACAATATGGCTTTGAAAATCATTTTGTGCAAATAATAAATTTGTACAAAAAATAAAAAAAAGCAGTACTATTATTTTTTTCATCTATTAATAATTTTGGAATATTTTAGAATTATCAAAAATGGTTCCTATTTTAATAATTCTATTCCCATTCAATTGTTGCGGGTGGCTTAGAACTTATATCGTAAACTACCCTATTAACACCTTTTACTCGATTTATTATTTGATTAGATGTTTCTTGCAAAAACTTATAGGGTAAATCCACCCAATCTGCAGTCATACCGTCAGTGGATTCTACCGCTCTCAAAGCAACAACTTTTTCGTATGTCCTTTCATCACCCATTACGCCTACACTATTAACCGGTAATAACATCGCACCCGCTTGCCAAACTTGATCGTATAAATTCCATTTTTTTAGACCGTCAATAAAGATTGCGTCTACTTCTTGTAATACCCTTACTTTTTCTGCAGTAATAGCCCCTAAAATACGAATTCCTAGTCCGGGTCCAGGAAAGGGATGCCTTCCCAACAAATCAGCTTCGATTTCCATTTGTGCACCTACTCTTCTTACCTCATCTTTAAATATCATCCTAAGTGGCTCTACTACTTTTAACTTCATAAAATCAGGTAATCCCCCAACGTTGTGATGAGATTTGATTGTTGCAGACGGTCCTCCAGTTGCCGAAACACTTTCAATCACATCAGGATAAATTGTCCCTTGCGCCAACCAATGTACATCTTTAACAAGCTGTGCTTCATCATCAAAAACTTCGATAAAAACTCTTCCAATTGCTTTTCGTTTGAGTTCAGGATCTACAATTCCTTTCAATGCATCTAAAAAACGATGTGAAGAATCCACTCCCTTTACGTTAAGACCCATGTGTTGGTATTGATCTAGGACTCGTTGAAATTCATTTTTACGAAGCAATCCATTATTAACAAAAATACAGTATAGATTTTCACCAATAGCTTTGTGTAATAAAACAGCGGCTACAGTAGAATCAACACCTCCACTTAATCCAAGAAGAACCTTATCATTTCCTAATTTTTCTTTTAAGCTAGTTACAGTCGTGTCTACAAACGCTGCCGGGGTCCATGTTTGTTCTACTTTTGCAATTTTAATTAAAAAATTTTCCAGAATTTTTTTACCATAGGTGGTATGATAAACTTCTGGATGAAACTGAATCGCATACGTATCTTCCCCTTGAATCCGATAAGCAGCATTAGTAACATCCTTGGTGCTCGCAAGCCGAACTCCCTTTTCAGGAAGTTTTGTTATAGTATCACTATGACTCATCCAGACTTGACTACCTTTTGGCATTCCCTCAAATAAGATTTCATCTTTTAATATTTCAGAAATATTTGCACGACCATATTCTCTTAAATTTGATGGTTCTACTTTTCCTCCAAAGTTATGTGCTAAATATTGAGCACCATAACATACGCCCAACAAAGGTTTTTTTGTTTTTATTTTGGTGAGATCAGGATGTGGAGCATCCTCTGCTCTTACCGAAAAAGGGCTACCCGATAAAATCACAGCCTTGTAGCTATCCAAATTATGAGGTGATTTATTGAAAGGGTGGATTTCACAGTAAATATTTAATTCTCTAACGCGTCTTGCTATAAGCTGCGTATACTGTGATCCAAAATCTAAGATGAGGACGTTGTTTTGCATGTGCAAAAATAGGCTAAATAATTATTTCATTAAACTTTTTAATTAATTTTTAGTTAAACATCTTATAAAAAATACGTCAATTTATCAGTTTAGTTTAATTTTGTTTTTTAACAAAAAAACTTTTGGGATTTTAACTATTTTAACTAGATATTGTAATCTCGACTCAAATAAAAAATAGAATCTAACATTTTCTAATATTACCAACTTTAACTACAAACTATCCTCAAAATATGAAAATTGGAATTGATGCGATCGATTATTACGTGCCTCCAATAGCACTTAAAATAAAAGATTTAGCGGAGGCAAGAGACATACCTACTGCTAAATTAGAAAAAGGGTTGGGATTAAAAACAATGGCTTTAGTCGATATTGATGAAGATGTTGCTTCTATGGCAGCAAATTCCTTGCTAAATCTAATAACCAATAACAATCTCAATCCAACTAATATTGGACGTATCTATTTAGGTACTGAAAGTGCTCTAGATGCCTCAAAGCCAACAGCTACCTATGCTGTTGGTACCGTTGAAAACGTTTTAACTTCTAAATATGGAAAGCGTTGCTTTAAAAATTGTGATGTTGTAGATTTAACCTTTGCCTGCATAGGAGCTATAGACGCTATGGAAAATTGTATGGATTGGGTTAGAGCATCTCCAGAAAGAAAAGCTATTGTAATTGCCTCTGACATTGCGAAATACGAATTAGAATCCTCTGGAGAATATACACAGGGTGCGGGAGCTGTTGCTATTTTAATCACTAACAATCCCAGTATAGTAGAACTTAATCAAACCATTGGTGTAGGTATGGAACATGTAGGAGATTTTTTTAAGCCCAGAAAAACAATCTCCAATAAAGATTTGAAAAACACTTCGGTACAAGAAATAACAAAGTCTTCTAAAGAAAAAATAGAACTGTATTCTGACGAACCTGTTTTTGATGGGTACTATTCCAATAAATGTTACCAAAACAGAATTTCTGAAGCTTTAGATCATTTTAACAAACAAAAAGAGACTGATTTTTTAAATGACTGGGATCATTTAATATTTCATTTGCCATATGCTTTTCAGGGAAGAAGAATGATGCTAGACATTTGGTTAAAATGGATGGATCAAAAGGGTTTTTTAAAAAACTTAGAAAATGAAATCGGAACGCAAAAAGACAGTTTAGATCTCAAGCAATGGAAAAAATCTGCATCAAAATCTTCACTCTATCAACTCTTCGTAAACCAAAAAATTGAAGCTGGAGAAAAAGCTTCTATGCAAATTGGAAACATGTATACCGGTTCTATTTTTATGTCATTTTTAAGTTTACTCGCTGTTTCACTGGACAATCAGACGGAATTAACCAATAATAGTATTGGTTTTTTAAGTTATGGTAGCGGGTCAAAATCTAAAGTATTAGAAGGTAAAGTGGTAAAAACCTGGAAAGAAAAAATTAACCATCTTAATATATTTGAATCGCTGGATTGTAGAAATTTTATTGATTTTAAAACATACGAAAAATTACATAACAATAGTATCGAAGAAGTTATACTAGAGAAAAACAGCTTGGTTCTCAAAGAGATAAGCAACCATGAAAATATGCAAGGATTTAGGTATTATTCTTAACTATTTCAGTGAAATTTAAAAATTGTTTAAATAAATATTTATTTTTACGGAAATACAAATCTTTACAAACCATGTGGAAAACAGTTCTATTTTTAATATTCACGCTTATCCTTGTTCCAATAATAACTTTCAAATTTGATGTTGCTTTAACAGATCTTCAGTATACTACATTAATTACCCTACTTTATGTTTATGGTATCGCAGCAGGTCTTTGTTTTATCGTTAGTACAATCACGAACAACTTCAGTCAAGTAGATAAAGTGTGGAGTATTATTCCAGCTCCTTATACGTGGATCGTTGCTTATCAATCAGATTTCGAACCCCGAATTGTTTTAATGGCTTGCCTTGTTACTTTTTGGGCAATAAGGTTGTCGTATAATTTTGCGAGAAGAGGTGGTTATTCCTGGAAATTTTGGACTGGAGTAGAAGATTATCGTTGGCCAATATTACGTGCAAAACCAGAATTTCAAGCACCTTGGAAATGGATATCATTTAACTTTTTCTTTATTTCAGGTTATCAGATGGGACTAATTTTATTATTTACATTACCAGCACTTAAAGCTATGGAAAGTAATATTCCTTTAGGCATTTATGATTATATTTTAGCTATTATCTTCATCGCTTTTGTAATTATGGAATATATTGCAGATAATCAACAATATTACTATCAAGAAGAAAAATACCGACAAATTAAAGAAGGAGAAGTAGATAACTTTTATAAAGTTGGTTTTACTCATACAGGGCTTTGGGCCTATATGAGACATCCTAATTATACTGCGGAACAAAGCGTTTGGATTGTTTTCTATTTGTTTTCTATTGTAGCTACC
>SGZC01000031.1 GCA_004213605.1 Flavobacteriales bacterium | reverse complement strand
AAAAAAAAAAATGAAAAAAAATCTACTATTATTCGTTGCTTTTATAAGCACTTCTTTAATTATTGCTCAGGTATCGTTCACTAACAGAAATGACTTGATTGGAGATTATGAAAGTAATACTTCAATTACTGTTGATATGAATGGTGATTATTTAGATGATTTTGTGAGAGTTTCAGCAACTGGTGTCGGTATTGATTACCAGCAGGAAGACGGAAGCTTCGAATCTGTATTTATTGGAATGCCTATTCAGTGGATTCCTGATTGGAGTGCTGCTGCTGCCGATATTGACGGAAACGGATATACTGATCTTTTGTTGGGTAATGGACAGAGAGCTTCCTTTTTATTCGCAAATGACGATGGAACTGTTTTTACAGAACAGCTTTTTTCAGATCTATACATTTTTTCTCAAAGAACTAACTTTGTAGATATTGATAACGACGGAGATTTAGATGCATTTGTATGTCATGACGTTGATGGTAATCATGCCTACAGAAACGACGGGAATCAAAATATGGTTTTAGATTTTGATTTAATACAGACGCTTGATCTTGCTGGAAATTATGCCTCGTTGTGGGTAGATTATGATAACGATGGGGATACTGATATGCATTTAACAAAATGTCGTCAAGGATCATCACCTGGTGACCCGGAGAGAACAAACGCGATGTACAGAAATAATGGCGACGGAACTTATACTGAAGTTGCGGAGTCTCTAGGTATAGCAGATAACGAACAATCTTGGGCAACCGTTTGGCAAGATTTTGATAATGACGGAGATTTTGATGCTTTTTGTGTAAACCACAGTGATGCAAATCGTTTTTATGAAAATGACGGAGATGGAGGTTTTAGTGATATTATAGAATCTACAGGTATTAACCCTACGGATCTTGGAGCTTGGGAAAATCATGGAGCCGATTTTAATAATGATGGCTATATTGATATATTGTCAGAAATGGCCAGAGAGATATATATGAATAATGGTGATATGACTTTCACAGGTTTTGATTTACCTTTTGATGAAGGAGCGGTAGGAGATTTTAATGGTGATGGATATCTTGATGTTGGAAGAAGTGGGAACTTATGGATGAATGATGGCGGAACCAATAATTGGGTAAAGTTTGTTTTAGAAGGTGTAGAAAGTAATAATCACGGTATTGGAGCCCGAATAACTATCAGTGGTGATTGGGGGATACAAATACGTGAAGTCCGCTCAGGAACAGGCTATAGCCATATGAGCTCATTAATTGCTCACTTTGGATTGGGGACCAGTACAGAAATTGAATCTGTATTAATTGAATGGCCCTCTGGAATTGTCGATGTAATAGAAAACGTAGATATTAATACGCAACATGTTTTTGTTGAGGGGGAAAATTTAGGAGGAAACGATGTTGAATTTGATCAACTAAATTTATATCCAAATCCAACCACTTCAATACTAAATTTTTCAAAAAATAATATGGTTGGCGTCACTGCTAGAATTTTAGACTCGAATGGAAAAATAGTTTTCAACACGACTGTTTCAACAAATAATAGTATCAATGTGGAATCGTTAACTAGTGGGGTCTATTTTGTTCAACTGGAAGTTGAAAATAAAAATGTTAGTTATAAATTTATAAAAAAATAATAACAATCCCTTCTGATAAAAAAGGCTGTCTTTAAAGACGGCCTTTTTTGTTATTTAATGAGTAAGGTATCTAACTTTAATTTATACTTTAGCCAAGTATTTAAAGTTTCCATATCTTTTTGTCTACTACTTTTCGGATACTTGCTATCCCAAGTAATAGAAAAAACCGGAACCGTATCTGTTGTTCTGAAATTTGTTGTTACTTTATTGTAATAACTAATGGATTGGATTTCACCATAATTCATTTTAACTTCCTTACTGATTTCGTCAAATTGAAGTTCCTTTACTTTCATACTTGTTAGCTTATCCTCTAAAAACTTGATTTTCGCTTCTTTATCCTTTAATAATTGTTCGTTTTTTTCATAAAGTTCATCCAGAATATCAAACTTTAATTTTCCTGATAATTCTTGTGCCATATCACCACTTTGGTCTGCAGCTTGAAAAATTTCAAGTTTTGTGTTATTTAAACTAGAGTTTTCTCTTAATTCTTCTCTCCAAATATCAATAACTGATTCGGGAACCAATCTTCCAATTAAGTATACTTCAATTGTATTTAAATCATAATCTTGATTAGATTTTAAAATAACAGCCCCTTTGTGTTTTATACTGGTGGTGATGAATTCTTTTGCTTTATTTTCAAAAACTTGCACTTTTAGGAGGTTTAAAAACAAAATAACACTCGGAACTATTACAATAACAGAGATACTTGTAGCAATCTGAGCTATTCTTTTTCTACGTTTTGAATTGGCATATTTTACCATTGGAAAACGTAAAATTTTTGCAATTAAAAAAGTAGTTAATGCAATAAAAACCGCATTAATTGAAAATAAATACATGGCTCCACCCGCATAATTAATATTTCCTACTGCAAGGCCGTAACCAACAGTACACAAGGGAGGCATCAATGCAGTAGCAATTGCAACTCCAAATATCACACTGGCCATGGTCCCTTTTTTAGTTTTAGCAACAATTAGGGCAAGTCCACCAAAAATAGCAATCAATACGTCGAGTATTGTAGGATAAGTTCTCGCTAGTAACTCTGGAGTCTCTTTTGTGAGAGGTGATATTGAAAAATATAGATAGGCTGTTATGACACTTAGAGCGACCATAACTCCCAAGTTGATTAAGGATTTTTTTAAGGTTTCCACATCATTGATAGCAACGGATAAACCCAAACCAACAATAGGCCCCATTAATGGCGAAATTAACATAGCACCAATGACAACAGCAGCACTACTAACATTTAGACCGATTGAAGCCACAAATATGGAGAAAATTAATATCCATGCATTATGTCCCTTGATGGAAATATCTGTCTTAACATTTTCAATCGTAGTTTCTCGATCGGTTTCTTCCCTAAGATCTAAAAGTTCTTTGAAAAAAAGTTTTAATCCTTTCCAAGCAGATTGTTTTACTTGTTCAAATTGTTTTTCGTCGGAAGATTCGTTGGAATCCTCTATTTTTTTGTGTTCCTCCATCATAAGTATTTATCGTGATACTTTATTTTAATTTGTAAGAAATTTTTAAAACTAGCATTTTAAAAATAATGTTTTTATTCCAAAATAATCTTTTTTTTTAATTTAAAGTAACTCAACCTCGGCGTTTGGATTAAATAAATATACTTTCCCCGAAGAAATTTCTATACATTCAAAACGTTTAACACGTCTTGGACCTCTTTTAAAAATTTTTCCATTGTAAAGTTTAAAACTACTGCCTAAAGGTATTTCGAATATATAATTTTTATTATTAGGAGCATCGTATTGTTTCAACGCTAGCGATAAGTTAATATCAGTATCACTGCTAGCCTTTGGATTTTTAAAATGTATCGCTAAAAAAGGTAATATTTTTTTGGGGAATATTTCTGGCCTTAGATAAGGTAGCATTAATTGTTGGAAAGTTCTTTTCCATTCAATTCCATGGGGCTTAATAGCCCTACCATGTTTTTTAAAAGCTATCAAATGAGCAATCTCATGAATTAACGTAATCAAAAATCGAAAACTATTTAGGTTAGAATTAACCGTAATTTGATGTTGCCCATTGGGCATTTTTCTGTAATCTCCGTGACGAGTTACTCGTTCACTGACAATTTTAAGATGAATATTATGTGTAGTAATTAATTGAAAAACAGAAGCTACAGAAGCTTGAGGAATATATTTTTCAAGTGTTTTTGACATCAGCTACTTTAAGGAGTGGAGTTGGAAACTTGTAGGAGTTTGCCATTGTATAATTGTTGTCCACTAATTGAAAACTGCATTATATAATTGGCCATTTGTATAGCAGATATACTCGCTTTATATCCGGGAAAAGCTTCTTCAAGCATTTCCGTTTGAACAGCACCCAAAGCCAACACGTTAAAGGATGGTCCTTTTTCTTTATACTCTTCTGCCAATAACTCCGTAAGCGTAATTAATGCACCTTTACTACTACTATAAGCGCTCAAACCAGGAAATTTCATACTTCCTTGAACACCTCCCATACTACTTATGTTTACCACATGACCTTCGTTATCCATGTAAGGTAACATTGCTTTGGTTAAAGCTACTGCACCAAAAACATTAACATCATAAACACTTTTAAATTCGTCTAATGTGGTATCAATAAATGATTTATTTAAAAGAGCTCCAGAATTATTGATTAAAATATCTACTTTATTCCAATTTTCAGATACAAAATTGGAAACTAATTGAATATCATCTGAATTTGTTATATCAAAAGGAAGCTCCGTGCAAGTAACAAGCTTCAATCTTGAAACGGGTTCGGAATTACGTGATAGAGCTAGAACATTGAAACCTGCGTCTACAAACATCTTGACTAGTTCATATCCTATTCCCCTACTGGTCCCTGTGATAATAACATTTTTCATTTATACAAACATAGTTACTGGGTTTTCTACGTATTTTCTAAAAGTCTGTAAGAAAGATGCTCCCGTTGCACCGTCTACAGTTCTGTGATCACAAGCAAGGGTAACAGTCATGGTATTACCGACAACTATTTGCCCATCTTTTACTATTGGTTTTTGAACAATAGCCCCTACAGAAAGTATTGCTGAGTTTGGTTGATTGATGATGGAGGTAAATTCTTTTATTCCAAACATTCCTAAATTTGATACCGTAAAGGTACTACCCTCCATTTCAGTAGGTGTTAATTTTTTATTTCTTGCTTTACCAGCTAAATCTTTCACATTAGTTCCAATTTGACTATAAGTCATTTGATCAGCAAATTTTAAAACAGGAACCAACAAACCATCATCTACTGCAACAGCGACTCCAATATGGATATGCTTTGCGATTAAAGTAGCGGTATCAGTCCAATGAGAATTTACTTTTGGATGCTTGCGCAATGCCATCGCGCTTGCTTTTACCACCATATCATTGAAAGAAATTTTTACATTGGGTTCAGAGTTTATAGCAGCTCTAGCCGAAATTGCACTGTCCATGTTTAACTCGATGGTTAAATAGTAATGGGGAGCCATAAACTTTGATTCTCCTAGGCGTTTAGCAATCACCTTACGCATTTGAGAGTTTTTAACCTCTTCAAAAATTTCTTCTCCAACAGGTGTGTAGTGTGCAGACGTAGATAATGTAGGTTGATAGTTTTCTATATCACGTTTTATAATTCTTCCTTGTTCTCCGCTGCCTTTAAGTTGTAAAAGATTGATTCCTTTTTCTTCGGCCAACTTCTTTGCAAGCGGTGAAATAAATATTCTTTGGTTTGATGTTGTAGTGTTTAAAACCTCAGGTGTTTTGGGCACTTCAGTTTTTACTTCCTCAACAGTAGGAGCTTCTATTTTCTTTTCAACTTGATTGGAACTATTTTTATCTTTCGAAGAATAATTTTCTATTAAGCCAGCAACATCGGTACCTTTAGGCCCTATTATAGCTAGGACTGAGTCCACCAACGCTGTTTCTCCTTCTTTTACTCCTATCGCTAATAGAACGCCTGAGTAAAAAGATTCAAACTCCATGGTGGCCTTGTCCGTTTCTATTTCAGCGAGTATATCACCTTCTTTAACAGAATCTCCTTCTTTTTTGTTCCAAGTAGCTACCGTGCCTTCTTCCATGGTATCGCTTAAACGCGGCATGGTAATTATCTCAACACCGTTGGGAATCGTTACTTGAGCACTTTTATTTGATTCAGTAGTTTTAGTTTCTGAGGAAGATGTTGGTTCCGCTTTAACATTCAATTCAGTTGTTACAGAATTATCTGCGTTGATAAGACCTGAAATATCTTCTTCTGGATCGCCTATGATAGCTAATAACACATCGACAGGTGCTGTTTCACCTTCCTGAACTCCTACATGAAGAAGTGTTCCTTCATTAAAAGATTCAAACTCCATCGTAGCCTTATCGGTTTCTATCTCTGCTAAGATATCTCCTTCTGAAACCTTTTCGCCTACTTTAAAAAGCCATTTAGCTACCGTCCCCTCCTCCATTGTGTCGCTTAAACGCGGCATGTTTATAACTTCTGCCATTTCAATTTAAATTTTGTGTGATAAAAAAGGATAATCTTCTTGCTCGTATACAACGTCATACATCACGTTCTTCTCTGGATAAGGAGAATCTTCAGCGAATTGTTCACATTCTGCCACTAAATGCTTCACTTTTTGGTCAATTTCATTAATTTGTTCTTCCGTAGCGTATTTCTTTTCTAGAAGAATACTTTTAATATAGCTGATAGGGTCTTCTTCTTGTTTTTCTGAAACCTCTTTTTTAGTTCGATAATGCTGTGCATCACTCATGGAGTGTCCCCTGTAACGGTATGTCCTTATTTCTAAAAACGTTGGTCCGTTACCACTTCGCGCTCTTTTTATAGCTTCATCTAAGGCTTCAGCTACCACCTCGGGTTTCATTCCATCTACAGGCTTACAAGGCATGTCATAAGCCAATCCCATTTTCCAAATCTCAGTGTGATTGGCGGTTCTTTCAACGGAAGTTCCCATAGCATACCCATTATTTTCAACACAGAAAACTACAGGTAAATTCCATAACATAGCTAAATTCATAGTTTCATGAAGAGATCCCTGACGCATAGCGCCGTCTCCCATAAAAGTTAATGTTACCCCACCTTTGTTAAAGTATTTATCGGCAAAAGCAAGTCCTGCACCTAAAGGAATTTGACCTCCAACAATACCGTGTCCTCCATAAAACCCATGTTCTTTAGAGAAGATATGCATCGAACCTCCTAAACCAGAAGAGGTCCCAGTACTTTTTCCATATAATTCAGCCATCACTTTTTTTGGATCTACGCCCATTCCAATAGGTTGTACATGATTTCTGTAGGCCGTAATCATCTTATCTTTTGTAAGGTCCATCACGTGGAGCGCTCCTGCAAGAATTGCTTCTTGGCCATTATATAAATGAAGAAATCCTCTTACTTTTTGTTTGATATAAACCTGAGCAAGTTTGTCTTCAAATTTTCTCCAGAAGTACATATTTTCATACCATTCTAGATACGTTTTTTTGGTAATTTTTTTCATAATGTTTTCACTATTATAAAATTAGGTAATTTTAAATATAGCAGACAAAAATACTATATTATTAGCATCTACAAAATTATAATTCTTAAAAGAATTATAAACACAAAATTTCACTGAAATTTAGCCAAAAAATGACTACAAAAAAAACATTACAAAAAAAGGAGGGGTAAAAAATTATAGAAATTTACTATCAAAAACGAGAGGTAAGATATCTTTTACAGAGTTAGATTTTAATACCTTACCCGACTCTCCCATAAAATATAATTCCATTAAAGAGTTTTGATTTACTTCATATTCTGCCAAAACCTGTCTGCAAGAACCACAGGGGGCCACCGGTTTGGTAATTTTACTATTCATTGATTTTGCAGAAATAGCCATCGATTGAATAGTGGCCTCTGGATGCTGAGATCCAGCATAAAATATGGCAACTCTTTCAGCGCAAAGACCAGAGGGGTATGCTGCATTTTCTTGGTTATTACCCGTAATAATTTCCCCTGATTTTAATTGTAAAGCCGCGCCTACTTTAAAAGAAGAATAAGGCGCATAAGCTTTATCTCGTGCTTCATGCGCCTTATTCATTAATTTTTGAATCGAAAATGGAAGGTCTGCGACCGTTTCAAACACCTCTAAATTTATTTCGATTTTTATGTTTTTCACAGCTTTCTAGTATTCGTCATACTCATCGCCAAAGTTAAAGGTGAGTCCAAAACGAAGGGTCCCCTCTAATGGGCTAACTACTGTTGAAGTAGAGATTAAATATGAAATGTCAATATTAATGGTAGTGTACTTAAATCCGGCACCAAGCGAAAAATATTTTCTGGCCCCTTTGGTTTCATGTTCGTTAAAATACCCTGCTCTAAGAGCAAAAACATCTCTATACCAATATTCGGCTCCTAATGCCCAAGTAAACTCATTGAGCTCTTCGCTAAATCCATTTGGCGCATCGGCAAATGATTGAAATACTCCCTTAAAAAAGTCAACATTTGGATCCTCTCCTTTATAGATAACTCCATTGGTATCACTTATGAGCGTATCTACATTTGGATCGTAAATACCATCTCCATCTACATCTTCAAAAGTTCTTTCGGTTCCATAAATTGGGGGCGTTGGTACTAATAATTTATTAAATTGTGCAGTAACACCAACGGTGTTGTATTGATCTAGTATAAAATCAAAACCGGCACCAAATGCAAGGTTAGTGGGCAAAAAACTTTCTTGACCCGTTTCATCATATTTTAATTTAGGTCCTAAATTTGAAATATTGATCCCTGCTCTCCAACGTCCATCAAAACTACTCATTGGTATTTCTTCACTTTGATAATACGATGAGATGTCTACTGCAAAAGAACTCGCAGCATTGGCATCTTCAATGGCAGTTTGTAATTTTAAATCGGACCGTATGTATCTACCTGTCACAGCCAACGCAATGCGCTCGCTAACTCTCAATGAATAAGTAAGATCAAACAACATTTCATTTGGCTTTACTATAAGTGGTTCTTGATCTACAGTTTCTCTTAGTTCAATCTCTCCACTACTAAAATATCTAAAACTGGCTCCAAGAGCACTTTGTTCATTTATTCTATTATAGTAGGTTATATTTCCTAAAAACACATCATTTACAAGCTTACCAAGATAAGGAGTATAGGTAACACCTATACCTTGTTTGGATAAGGCAAAAGCAGCCTTGGAAGGATTCCATTGTTGTGAAAATGCATCAGCGGAAGTTGCAACTCCTATATCGGCTAAACCGGCAGCTCTTGGATCTGCTCCAATTAATACAAATGGAACTCCTGTAGTGATCACCCTTGAATCGTTTGAGTTAGGTGTGATTGTTGTCACTATATTTTGTGCAAGTGTACGTTGAGCAAAAAAAACTAATAAGGTAAAAAATAATACTTTTTTCATTTGGTTAAAAATTTTGTGCAAATATAAATTTAATTTTACAGAATAACGAGTTTTTCATATTTTTCGGCTCGTTTGCTTGTTAGTGTGGAATTTACGGTAAGTTTATATACATAGACTCCTTTACCTACAGATTCTCCAAAATCGTCTTTTCCATCCCAGACGATATCTCTCGACAAAAATCCATCGGTACTAATGATTTGATTTTTTGTCCAAACTACTTTACCTGTAACGGTAAACACCTGAATCTGCACCTCTAAGGGTTCAAAAGGCCGATTATGATTGAACCAAAACTCGGTATAGTCGACAAAGGGATTTGGATAATTTAAAACGTTGGTGATTTTTAGATCATCATTGCCCGTTACCACAAATTGAATCTCTGAAGTAGAAGAATTATTGTATACGTCCCAAGCTTTAAAAGTTAAGGTGTGCAATCCTTCCTCCAAGTCTCTTAGGGTAAAAGAGGCAGTTCCGTTTGAATAATCGTCGACATCTGCTTGGTAATAATCGTTGATAACAAAAGGGTTGGACTCATCACCATCAAGAATTGCAATCATATCGTGACCTATTCCACTGGCTGTATTAATCCCGTTTTCATCGGAGAGTTTTGCTATTAAAATTGGCGTGTTATTGGTAACTCCCCCAGAGACAAAACTTTCGTCGTTCATAAAAAGATTGATCAATGGTCCTTGATTGTCTTCAGGTGCATCTTCATTTATTCCTCCAACTCTTATGTTTGAACTGTAACCCGTTTGATCGTTTAATGAATTATTTTGTTGAGAATAAAAACTAACACGACCTGAACCTACTGGTATTTGAGTATCTCGCGGCATGATAAAATCAATTTCAAAAAAACCTTCCGAAACAGTTGCTTTACCGTTAAACAAGACACTACCCAGAGTGGTAAAGTCCATTATTAACAATTCGTTATTAGATCCGGTAACGCCATCATTGCCCAAAGTACTTCTCTCTAGATCTTTATCAAATAACTTAACCTCTATTATTCCATTATAATCCGATAAAATATTTCCGTTACTATCTTGAATTTCTCCGCCTAATTTGACCTTATCCAAGGCTTTTAAAACTTCTGAAAATTCTTCAAGTAAAACTCCATTAACACTTCTCAATTCAATTTTCGGTTTAGGGAAAGCTAAATGCATAGATGGATCACCAATATAAAATATTACATTTCTGTTAATGTTAGGGGTACTGTTTTTAGCTATTCGAACTGCTTCTGCTGGAGTTGCTGGGACATCTACACCAAAGCCGAATAATTCTGGTGCTAACAGATCATTAAACACATTAGCTGTTCCAGTACTTATAGATCTGGTGGTGGTCACCAAAGCGATGGCACCCCCATCTTCATTCCAATAAAAGAGTTCTCCTGCAGTGATACGTTGCGGATTATCAAATTTAGTGAATTCGCAGGTAACCGTAATCATACAGGGAAATTTATTGTTATTTCTTAAATTTTGTGATGTTTCTTTTGTGAAAATAAATTCAGATGCCAAACCATCTTCGCCTCCATGACCTAGATAATCTATAATTAAGGCTCCTGTTTCAATCGCGTTTTGAAATTCATTATTGACATCTGGATAGCGATCTCCTCCAGCGGAAGCAATTTGTTGAAAAGAATCTGAATGAAGTTTTTTTACATTAATGGTGGGTTTTCTTGCAGAAATCTCATCCCCTAGTGCATCTAAGTTTTTTTGTAAAGAGTCAAACTCCCAATCTTCGTCAACATCATCTGAAACCAACACAAAATCGTTACGCCAATTTCCAAAGGCTTCTTTCGAATCGTAAGCTATAATTTTATCAACCATGGTATTTGCCAATACCAAATCGTCAGCTAAAATTCTTCCTACAGCGATATCTAATTTTTCATTTGATAACATTAGTCCTTCCTCTGGATCCATATTCCCAAAAAAATCGTCTGACATGAATGAAGAAAAAGTACTGTTACTAAAAAGTCTATGGTATGTTGGCACCATATTATTATTGTTGGATGTTCGATCCTTATAATCGTAAGAGGTGTCTCCGAATAAACATAAATATTTTATCCGTTTCGCCTCAGTTGATGCATTGTCGTAGATATATTTTATAAAATTTCTGATAGCTGCAATATCTTGCTTACCGGAACCAAATTCTTCATAGATTTGGTTGGTAGCAACTACTTTTATATTGATGCCATCCACTCGAAATCTGTGATCAGCTAGTCTTGATGCGGCCTGAAACAGTGATGGTGGTGTGACGATTAAATAATCTACATCTTTAAAGTTTCCCGACTCGTCCTCAAAAACAGTTCCTTTTAAGTTTTGATTTGGAACATAAGATTGATTAATTTTTATAGGATCGTAATAGTTAGTTGGATTTACAGCAACATACGCTCTTGGTTCACCGAGATTTGCCTTGAGAGAAAACGAAGCGTTACCTGTATTCGTTTTTGAAGTAATCAACCTTGGGTTCGTAATATCCCAAATTTGAGAAAATTGGGATGCATTACTAATTTGATATTCTCCAATTCCCGATTCCAAGCCTGCCCGATTCCACTTAAAACTCATCTGCTTGTTATTGCCTTCTAAAAAAACCAGCGCATCCACGCTTATATAGTCTAAATATCCAATACTAGAGGGATTTCCTCCGTTGTTGTAAATCAAATTAAAAATTATGTTTTCATTACCCGACGGAATATCTCCAGTAAATTCTTTTGAGTCTAATAATTGCGGATCATTAATTGGACTGAATATTAATGGATTTAGACTTGTTCCGTTGATTGAGACTGCCATAGAAGTGGTAATCTCGGAAGCAGATGCTACCTTTACTTTAACATTCATTAATTCTCCAGGAACAATATTCGGAAAATCTAATGTAAATGATTGCTCGCTTTGAATATCAAAGCGATTGCTAAGCCATCTGCGTCCTACTTTAGCAGGGTTAAACTCATCTCTTTCAAAAAATTGATAACTATTGTAGCGGTCAATAATGGTTGTTGCCTCGCCCGAAGGTTCTGCCATTTGTTGTATTCTGTTACCAAAATCAACACCGGAAGTTAAATAATAAAAAGATTGATCACTGTAAGGATTAATGTTGGTATCAAAATGTTCGCCTTGATATCCTTTTGTGCCAACTCCGTAAAATAAAATGAAGTCATTACTGTCGAAACTCCCGTCCTCTTCTCCTACTATTTGTATGGAATTTTCTATTAAATCAAACTCATTATTATCTTCATTTTTAAAAGGGAGAGCTTTTCCTCCATTCCCAAATATTTTTATAGTACGAGGATCGACATTGTCAGTATTCATTCCAATACTGTTTAAAAAACTTTTATTTATTCTGTAGACACCCGTTTGATCAACTTTAAATTTATACCAATCACCTGAAGCCAAAACCGAATTGCTAAGAGGAATAACTTTTTGTGGTCTATTTGAGTTATCATAACTATACGACACCTTGAAAGAAATGATTTTTTTATAGACTCCGTTAACTTCTATGATTGGATTTATTGAAATAGATGAATACAATTTATCTCTTGCTTTACCGCTTTTTAATACTGAAGTATGTTTATCTAATAAAGGTTTTTTTTGAGCGATTTTTAATTCGTGACTAGAGAGGTTATCGTATCGAATATTTGATATTTCTAATGATTTTTCATCAACATAGTTAGTGTCTTCCCACTGACTATGGTAGATCATGTCCTGATCAATCAGTACATCAATTAATCCTGGAGAATATTTTTTTGTAACATTTTGATTGGTTGTTTCGCTATTTTGTTGATTAATATCATTCCAATAAATTTCAAATTGTTTGCTTTGACCAATCGAAATAAAAGGAACTAATAACAAAATATATCGAAGTATGTGTTTTTTCATCATTATTAGTAACGTTACAAATATAAAGTTAGTATAGCAAAAAATTAATCATACAATCACATAAAAAAACGGTATTGTAACAATAATCAAAAAAAATATTCGTTTCAAGTTTGCTAGTACACTCAATAATGCCAAGTATTGTTATAATATTTAAAATATTATTGAATTATTATCGTTAATTGTTATATTGCAAACCCAATTTTTTCATAACTGAAAACTATGAACTTTAAAAACAAATTAGCTTTTAAGCTATTCATTTTATTATTTACAACCACCCTATTAGTTAGTTGTAACAAATCAAGAAACTACAAGGATAGCTCTAGAGCTACCGGTTGGAAAATGAATGCTAAAGAAGGAGGCTTCCAATACAATGCAGAAGCTAAACAACAAGAAACAGGTCCAGGTCTTGTATTTATCGAAGGAGGTACTTTTACAATGGGTAGGGTACAAGATGATCCAATGCATGATTGGAACAATACTCCAAACCAACAACATGTAACATCTTTTTACATGGATGAAACCGAAGTAACTAATTTAATGTATTCTGAATATTTGGATTGGTTAAAAAAAATGTTCCCTCCTACAGAAAAAAATTATAGAAATATCTACAATGGGGCTGTTCCTGACACCTTAGTTTGGAGAAATAGATTGGGCTACAACGAAGTAATGACTAATAATTATCTTAGGCATCCTGCTTTTGCAGATTATCCTGTGGTTGGTGTTAGTTGGATTCAAGCTGTTGAGTTTAGTGATTGGAGAACTGATCGTGTCAACGAATTGATCCTTGAAGAAAAAGGTTTTATTGTAAGGGATGCAAAATACGATGTAGAAGCTGGTGAGTCTTTTAGTACTCAAACGTATTTAAACTCTCCTACCTCAACCTATGGGGGTAATGACTCTATAACGCGTCAAGCAAGATCTACTCAGGCAAGAATCAAAAGAAATAGAGATAGTACAGACATTTATGTTCAAAGAAAAGATGGTATATTACTACCTGGTTACCGATTACCAACGGAAGCAGAGTGGGAATATGCCGCGCTTGGACTTGTCGGCCTCAGAAATTATAACGTTTATCGAGGTAGAAAAAAATACCCTTGGGAAGGTCAATATACGCGGTCTGGATCAAGAAAATCAAGAGGAGACCAGTTAGCAAATTTCAAACAAGGTGATGGTGATTATGGAGGAATTGCTGGTTGGAGTGATGACGGTGCAGACATCACAGCCGAGGTAAAATCATACGAACCAAATGGTTACGGACTGTACGATATGGCTGGAAATGTTGCAGAATGGGTGGCAGACGTTTATCGCCCAATTGTAGATGATGAATTTAGTGATTTTAATTATTTTCGGGGAAATCAATACACCAAAAACTTGATTGGAGAAGATGGTAAGGTTAAGATTGTAACGGCAGATTCTATTGTATATGACACTTTGAACAATGGTAAAATTGTCGCTGTGAATTTGCCAGGCGAAATTTATCAAATTCCAGTTGACGATAATGAAACTTATTTAAGAACAAATTTCTCATCCAGTGACAACCGAGATTTTCGTGATGGTGACAAAAAATCAACTAGATATTTTCAATCATTTAATGATAATGAAGATGATAATGAAGAAATGTATGATGCTCCAGAACATGAGGTAGAATATGACGATAACGGTAACTTAATAAACCGTCAATACGACAAATCATCAACAAGAACATCTCTTATTAATAATGAAGCCCGTGTTTATAAAGGTGGATCTTGGAGAGACAGAGATTACTGGCTAGATCCAGCACAGAGAAGGTATTTACCACAAGATATGGCTACAGATTATATAGGTTTTAGAAATGCCATGTCAAGACTTGGGTCAAAATCTAAAGAAGGAAAAAGACCAAGACATTAAATAATAAAAAACTAAAAAAAACCTCTTCAATAACTGAAGAGGTTTTTTTGTACCTTTATTTATATGAAAATTAAAGAAATCCACCGGCATTTTTTAAATTCATCTGGAATAAGTACCGATACAAGGAATATTAAAAGCAATTCTCTTTTTTTTGCTCTAAAAGGAGATCATTTTAATGGAAATGAATTTGCTCATTTAGCAATAGGTAAAGGCGCTTGTAAAGTGATTATAGATGAAAAAAAATTCATGAATGATCACTCTATTCTAGTTCCTAATGTTTTAAAAACCCTCCAAGAATTAGCCAGTTTTCATAGAACTTATCTGAACATACCTATTATAGCACTTACAGGGAGTAATGGAAAAACAACT
>SGZC01000030.1 GCA_004213605.1 Flavobacteriales bacterium | reverse complement strand
GTAAATATTACCGTAAAAATAACTTCCCTCTAATAAATAACTGTGATGGTTGTTTTCCTGTGAAAAACACGAATAACAAACCATCATTAGTAGAATAGAAATATACTTTTTCATCATTTTTTTTGAAAGGAGCTAATATAGACTAATCTTAAAAAATAAAATAATATCAATCTTAAATTAATTAAAATCTTTACCTGGGAAAAGTTAGATTTTGTAAACAAAATAAAAAAAGAGTTTAAAATTTAATGTGTGGGAATTTTTTTTCAACTTGATTAATTTTCGTCTTTAAATCTTTTAAAAATAGTTGGTGCTGTTTACTAGTTGCATCAAAAGGATGATGACTTAAACCGCTTTGAATCGTTACTATCAATTTTTGAGTAGTTGTCGTATCAGAAGATATCCAGGCTTTACTAAATGATTCCCAAATGATATCAATTGCAGTATTGTTAGGGTGTATCATATCTTCTTTATAAAATCGGTAATCTCTTAACTCGTCCATCATGAGTTCGTAGGAAGGAAAATAATGTAGATTGGGTAAATTTGATCGAACTAATGCCTCTTGAATAGCAACTATTAAATGAGCTTTTCCTAGATTGTTTTTTATAAAACCATTCTTTAAGTGCCTTACCGGAGAAACTGTTAACAACAGGGTGGCTTTTGGGTTTTTAGTATTGATTAATGAAATTATATTTATTACAGATTTTAAAATTTGATCCGTAGTGAGTAATTCTTTTTCAAACTCCTTTTGGGGAATTTTAAAGCAATTAGCAACAATGCTTTGACTTGCTAAAAGCCGATATACCCATGCAGTACCAAAAGTCAGAACTATATGACTTGCCGTTAATAAATACGTTCTTAATTGGTTTAGTTTGGTATTGATGAGCGTCAGAAAATCGTCTTCGTTAGTTTCGTATATTAAAGAATGTATCTCGAAACAATGCCAATGTTCATTTCTAAAAAAAATATCATCTTCACTAAAAAATTTACCTTGTAAAGCTCTCTCGATAATACGTTCAATAGCCAAGGGATGAAATAAAACACCAAAAGGATTTTGTAAGGTATGAAACTTTACATAATCAAGTTTATTTCCAATATTTTCAATAAAACAAGAACCTAATAAAACAATTTTAGAGTCGTAATCGATCTTTGGGTTTTCAGATTCAATGGGTATTTTAGTTTGAAGTTTCATAGGTAGTACAACAACGCTAAAAGGGTTTAAAAAATATAATCTTTTCCTTTACTCAATGCTTCACTTAATCCATCTGGATTCTTACCGCCTGCTGTTGCAAAGAAAGGTTGCCCCCCTCCACCGCCTTGAATATAGGTACCCAATTCTCTGATAATTTTTCCTGCATCCAAATTTTTAGAAGTTACCAAACCCTTAGAAATATAACAAGAGAGTAACGCTTTTCCGTTTTGATTGGTTCCTAACAAAAGAAATAAATTATCAAATTCTCCACCTAGTTCAAATGAAATATCTTTAATACCGTTGGCATCCAAATCTACTAGCTTTGCTAAAAAATTAACGCCATTCATTTCTGAAATTTCATGTTTAAGAGCTGCCTTTAAATTTTTCCCTTTTTCTTTTAAAAGAGTTTGAATCTGCTTTTTTAAATCTGAATTTTCTTCTTGAATTGTAATAATACTTTTTAGAGGGTCTTTTGTGTTTTGAAGAACTTTTTTTATTTCTTTAAATTTATTGGAATTGGAAATAAAGAAATCTTTTGCAAATTCTCCAGTAATAGCTTCAATTCTTCTGACCCCTGAAGCTACAGCTCCTTCATGAAGAAGAATAAAATGCCAAATATCTTTTGTGTTTTCTACATGGGTTCCTCCACAAAGCTCCATAGAGCCCCCAAATTTTATAGTGCGAACTGTATCGCCATACTTTTCTCCAAAAAGAGCAATTGCTCCCTCATCCAATGCCACTTGTAAGGGAATATTCCTTTTTTCTTTTAAACCTAATCCTTCTCTAATACGAGCGTTTACAAAATTTTCTACTTGAATTAATTCCTCTGCCGTCACTTTACTAAAATGCGAAAAATCAAATCGCAATCCACGACTGTGAACCATAGATCCTTTTTGAGTCACGTGGGTCCCTAAAACAGCTCTTAAAGCTTGATGTAGTAAATGTGTTGCACTATGATTTGCTTCCGTATATGATCTTATTTTCTTATCAACAACTGCTTTAAAAGTGTCATGTATATCTTTTGGAAGATTTTTAAGATAATGAATAACTAGGTTGTTTTCTTTTTTAGTATCTATAATATAAACCAAATCTCCATGTGAAGATTCTAAATATCCTTTATCTCCTTCTTGTCCGCCACCTTCGGGATAAAATGGTGTTAAATTGAATACTACTTGGAAAAACTCACCATGTTTTTTTGTTTTTGTTTTTCTGTAACGAGCGATCTTCACATTTGTTTCTAAATAGTCATAGCCAATAAATTCCTGAACATCGTCTTCGGTCAATACAACCCAATCTCCCGTTTCTACTTTAGTGGCCGACCTTGAACGTTCCTTTTGCTTTTGAAGTTCTGACTCAAATTCAGTTTCATCTAGGTCTAGTCCTCGCTCTCTTAAAATCAAAGCGGTTAAATCTTTAGGGAATCCAAAGGTGTCATACATTTCAAATGCTTTTTTTCCAGAAATAATGCTAGAATCTGCATTCTGAATAACATTTTCTAATAATACTAGGCCTTGATCTAAGGTTATTAAAAAAGAATGTTCTTCTTCTTTAATAACAATAGAAATTAACTTATTTTCTCTTAGCAATTCCGGAAAGGCAGTTCCCATTTGTTTAGTTAGGGTATCTACTAATTGATATATAAATGGTTTTTTAGTTCCTAAAAAAGTAAACCCATAGCGAACAGCTCTTCTCAGTATTCTTCTTATTACGTATCCTGCACCCGTATTTGAAGGTAATTGACCGTCGGCAATGGCAAAAGCTACTGCCCGGACATGATCTGAAATAACTCGAATCGCAATATCGACTTCTTTATGTTTACCATAAACGGTATTTGTAATAGTTTCTATTTCTTTGATAATTGGCTTAAAGACGTCTGTGTCATAATTTGAGGTTACCTTTTGCATTACCATACACAACCGTTCAAAACCCATACCCGTATCTACATGTTTGTGAGGCAACTTTTCAAGGTCTCCATTCGCTTTACGATTGAATTCCATAAATACCAAATTCCAAATTTCAACGACCTGAGGATGGTCCTTATTTACTAAACTTTTTCCGTCGACTTGAGCTTTTTCTTCGGCAGATCTTATATCTACATGAATTTCAGAGCAAGGCCCACAAGGTCCTTGAGCTCCCATTTCCCAAAAATTATCTTTTTTATTACCGTTGATAATTCTATTTTCGTCGATAATCTCTCTCCAAATATCATAAGCCTCCTGATCAAAAGTTAAATTATCCTCTTTGGCTCCCTCAAAAACACTTACATACAAGCTATTTTTGTCTATTTTTAAAACTTCTGTTAAAAATTCCCAAGCCCAAGTAATTGCCTCTTTTTTGAAGTAATCACCAAAACTCCAATTCCCTAACATTTCGAACATTGTATGATGGTAGGTATCTTTACCAACTTCTTCTAAATCGTTGTGTTTTCCTGAAACACGCAAGCACTTTTGTGAGTCTGCTATTCGCTTGCTCGTTATTTTTTTTTGTCCCAAGAAATATTCTTTAAAAGGAACCATTCCTGCATTTACGAACATTAAAGTTGGATCATTCTTCAAAATCATAGGGGCTGATTCAACAATAGAATGAGATTTTGATTTAAAAAAATCTAAATATTTAGAACGTATTTCCTTTGAAGTCATAAATTTATTTTTTTATAAAAAGCCTAATTAGGGGGTTTCCAAGACAATTTCTATATTTGTGAATCGTTTTTGGTTATAATAATAATACCCGATGAGCAAAAATAAGACATTTTAACGTATGGCTAAAGTAAAATATTACTACGATAGTGATACCTTATCGTACCGAAAGATTGAATATAAAAAAGGAAGAAAAACTAAAATTTTTATTTTAAGTCTATTAGGTATGTTTTTAAGTGGATTTCTTTTACTTGTTATCTACTTAAACATCCCCTACATCGAAACCCCAAAAGAAAAAGCTTTAAAAAGAGAACTTTCAAATATGGAATTGCAGTTTGAATTATTAAACAAAAAAATGATTCAAGCTCAAACCGTTTTATCTGAAATTGAGACAAGAGATAACTCTATTTACAGGGTATACTTTGAAGCAAATCCTATCTCTGATGAACAACGAAAAGCTGGCTTTGGTGGAGTCAATAGATATAATAACTTAGAGGGGTTTGATAATTCCAATCTTATAATTAGTACCAGCAAAAAATTAGATGTTTTAACTAAACAAATTGTAGTACAATCTAAATCATTGGATGAAATTGCTAGGCTTGCCGAAGAAAAAGAACAACTTTTAAAAGCTATTCCTACTATTAAACCAGTAAAAAATGAAGATCTTACTCGTATGGCATCTGGTTATGGTTATCGCTCGGATCCATTTACGAAAGCAAGAAAATTTCATCGAGGAATGGATTTTACTGCACCCCGAGGAACTCCTGTTTATGCAACTGGAAATGGAGTGGTAAAAAGAGCTGATAGACGTTCGTCAGGATATGGCCGACATATAAGAATAGATCATGGTTTTGGTTACATAAGCCTGTACGCGCACCTCTACAAATATGTCGTACGAAGAGGTCAAAAAGTTAAACGTGGAGATTTAATTGGATTTGTCGGCAGTACTGGAAGATCTCAAGCACCTCATTTACATTATGAAATTATTAAAGATGGAAAACACGTTAATCCACTAAATTTTTATTACGGAAATTTATCTCCTGAAGAGTTTGCCGAATTATTAAAAGTTGCTAGTCAAGAAAATCAATCCCTAGACTAATGAAAATAGATCTGCCGGAAAAAAGATACTATGGAATCGGAGAAGTCGCTAAAGCTTTTTCAGTAAACAATTCATTGATTCGCTTTTGGGAAAAAGAATTTGATATCATCAAACCAAAAAAAAATAACAAAGGGGATCGTAAATTTACTTCTGAAGATATAAAAAATCTAGAATTGATATATCATCTGGTCAAAGAACGTGGTTTTAAACTAGAGGGTGCAAAAAAATATTTAAAGGAGAACAAACATAAAAGCATCAGTAGTTTTGAAATAATCAAAAAGCTAGAAGGAATAAAAATAGAATTATTAAAATTTAAAGAGCACCTTTAATTACTTTTTTCTTAGGTAAACCGTAATAGGTACGCCGTGGAAATCAAATTTATCGCGCAACTTATTTTCTAGAAATCTTTTGTAGGGCTCTTTTACATATTGAGGTAAATTTGCAAAAAAAGCAAAGCTAGGATAAGGCGTTGGCAGCTGCATACAGTATTTAATTTTTACATACTTTCCTTTATAGGCTGGTGGCGAATAGGCTTCAATAACTGGAAGCATCACTTCATTTAATTCACTTGTTTTTACACGCTTAGTTCTATTTTTAAATACCTCAACAGCAGTTTCAATTGCTTTAAAAATACGTTGCTTCGTTAGTACTGAAATAAATAGTACGGGAACATCTGTAAACGGCTCGCATTGCGAACGAATTAAATGTTCATATTCTTTGACACTTTTATGATCTTTTTCAACCAAGTCCCACTTATTAACTAATATAACAACACCTTTATTATTTTTTTGAGCTAACCAAAAAATATTTTGTACCTGACCATCAAAACCTCTTGTAGCATCTAGTACCAAAATCGCCACATCGCAGTGCTCTATTGCTCGCACACTACGCATTACGGAGTAAAACTCAAGATCTTCCTTAACTTTACTTTTTTTCCGAATCCCCGCAGTATCAACTAAATTAAATTCGAACCCAAAACGATTGTAATGAGTATCAATACTATCTCTTGTCGTTCCGGCAATATCAGTAACGATATATCTGTCTTCGCCGATTAAAGCATTAATAAATGATGATTTTCCGGCGTTAGGCCTTCCAACAACAGCAAAGCGTGGTAATACGTTTGCTTCTTCTGAGATTTTTTCATCAGGGAGAACTGCTACTAAATCATCTAGTAAGTCACCCGTACCGCTCCCGTTAATACTGGACATCATATAATACTTTTCAAAACCTAAAGAATAAAACTCAACGGCATCATTGGTTCGATTTGCACTATCTACCTTATTGACAACTAAAAAGACAGGTTTTGCAGATTTACGTAATAGTTTAGTTACTTCTTCGTCCATTCCTGTAACTCCAGAAACTACATCTGTCATAAAAATAATGGCGTCAGCTTCCCCAATTGCTAATTCTACCTGTTTATCTATTTCTGATTCAAATACATCATCACTACCAACAACATAGCCTCCTGTATCTATTAGTGAAAATTCTTTACCATTCCAATCACTTTTTCCATAATGACGGTCTCTAGTGACTCCGCTCACAGCATCCACTATTGCTTCTCGACGTTGAATTAATCTATTAAATAAAGTGGATTTTCCAACATTTGGTCTTCCAACTATTGCTACTATACTCATAACCTCTAAGTTGTTGCAAAGGTAAGCTTTAGAATTTGAAGAAAAACAAGAGAATTGGATTAAAATCAATATTATTGATTGTACCCAAATCGTTTTAGTTGTCGATCATTACTTCGCCAATTTTTATTAACTTTTACATAAAGCTCTAGATGAACTTGCTTGCCGAAAAATCTTTCTAAATCTTTACGAGACTCTATACCTACCCTTTTTAATGCCGTTCCTTTATGACCGATAATGATTCCTTTTTGAGTATCTCGTTCCACCATTATAATGCTTCGCATTCGTATGATTGCCTCTTCCTCAAAAAACTCTTCGGTATCAATTTCAACTGAATAGGGTATCTCTTTTTTATAATGCAGTAATATTTTTTCTCGAATTATTTCATTGACAAAAAAACGTTCTGGTTTATCTGTTAATTGATCTTTTGGATAAAATGCTGGAGACTCCGGTAATAATGTAATTATTTGTTGAAAAACTTCTTTTACACCAAAGTCTTCAAGTGCAGAAATAGCAAATATGGTTGCATTTGGAACTTTTTCAGTCCAAAAAATCATCGCCTCCTTTAAAAGTTCTTCGTTTCCTTGATCAATTTTATTAATTAATAGTAAAACAGGGATATTTGCATTGGTAATTTTATTAAAAAACGCTTCATCTTTTAGTCCTTTTTCACCCAATTCAACAATATAAATTAATACATCAGCATCCTCGAAAGCAGATTTTACGAAATCCATCATACTTTCCTGAAGTTGATACGCTGGCTTAATGATCCCGGGAGTATCACTTAAAATCATTTGAAAATCCTCTCCATTGACAATACCTAAAATACGATGACGAGTAGTCTGAGCTTTAGAAGTAATAATAGACAATCGTTCTCCAACAAATGAGTTCATCAACGTACTTTTACCCACATTAGGGTTTCCAATTATATTAACAAAACCTGCTTTATGATTCATTATTTAATTTTTACCAAAGATACGCTAAACTCTTGGTTTAGTTCTCGATCGATCATACAATACAATACTTCCTGCTACTGCAACATTTAAACTCTCTATGGAAGAAAACTTGACCAAAAAATGAGATTTTTCAATTGCTATTTTTGACAAGCCATGGTCTTCGGCTCCCAATAAATAAACACATCTTCTAGGATGGCAAAAGTCTTGTAATGATTCCGACTCATCCGTTATTTCAACGCCCACTATTCGCGCTCCTTTTGGCAGGTGTTTGTAGAAGTCATCAAAATTATCGTAATGAAAATAAGGTATAGACTTTACCGAGTTTTTGGTATCACAAGCTTGACTGGCATACCGATTTCCAATAGTAAATATAAAACTAGCTCCCAAATTTTGAGCAGTTCTCCACAAAACTCCTAAGTTTTCTGGTGTTTTTCCATTTTGGATACCTATTCCAAAAAATTCTGTTTTTAAATTATCTGGTTGCATGCAACGAAATCATAAAAGATTAATTCTATTTCAATCAAATATATTACAGTTTATTTTTATAATTTGGTCCCTTAGTTTTTTTTATTAAAAATCATTCAAAAGATAAAATTCTAGTCATGCCTTATAGAATAATTCTACTCTTTTTTTTATTGATGAATTTTGTATCAATTGGTCAAATTGAAGATTTGTCTTTTGGAACCAACGATACTTTTGATATCATGACCTGGAATATTGAGCAATTCCCAAAAAATGGTCAAACAACTGTCAATTACGTGTCTGAAATTATTCAAAATTTAGAAATGGATATTATTGCAATTCAGGAGGTTGATAATATCAACTATTTTGAACAAATGGTAGATGGGCTTAATATGTATGAAGGCTATTTAGAATCTGAATGGTTTGCTGGGCTTGCTTATATTTATAATCCTGAGGTAATCCAAATTAATGATCTATATGAAATATATACGACCTCTGATTATTGGAGCGCTTTCCCAAGATCACCAATGGTGATGGACTTAAATTACAATGATCATAGAATTATTGTTATCAATAATCATTACAAATGTTGCGGAGATGGCATCCTAAATATGAGTGATTCTGGAGATGAAGAAACCAGGAGGTATCAAGCGAATTTATTGCTTAAAACCTATATTGACCAAAACTTTTCAAGCGAAAACGTAATTCTGTTAGGGGATTTAAATGATGACATCGCAGAAACATCTCAAAATAACGTTTTTCAGATGTTTATCGAGGATTCTCAAAATTATTTATTTGCAGATATTGAAATTGCCACAGGGACCAGTGCAAATTGGTCGTTCCCCAATTGGCCTTCACACCTAGATCATCTATTAATCACCAATGAATTATTTTCTGAATTCGAAAATGAAAATTCTGAAGTTAAAACTATTAAAATAGATGATTATCTCTCCGGTTGGTCTGAATATGACCAAAATATTTCTGATCATCGTCCTGTAGCACTAAAACTTAATATGGATAGTAGTTTGAGTATAACTAATATTAGTGATGATAATGCTATTTTTTGGAACACACCCAACCCATTTAAAGATCAAACTGTTTTTAAATTAAATGACCTCTCAGAAAATCAGAGAATAGAAATTTACACTGCTCTTGGACAAAAAATTACAACGCTGTATAAAATCGGAGTTAATACTATTACTTGGAATTCTGAAAACTTTACTAACGGAATCTATATTGCAAAATTAATCATTAACAATCAACAAGTAAGCTCAAAAAAACTTGTTTTAATAAAGTAGAAATGACACCATTTCATTTAGCAATACCGGTAACAAATTTATCCGTTTGCAGAAAATTTTATCGAGAAGTATTAAAATGTGAAGAAGGAAGAAGTGATAAGAAATGGGTAGATTTTAATTTTTTTGGCCATCAATTAGTACTTCATGAAAAACCAAAATCGAATTCTAACACGATCTCAAATCCGGTAGATGGTCACGAGGTTCCGGTGCCACACTTTGGAGTAGTATTAGCATGGGAGCAATGGGAATTACTAGCAAAAAGATTAGTTTCTAGAAATATTGAATTTATTATCGATCCCCACATTCGTTTTAAAGGAAAAGTAGGAGAACAAGCTACCCTATTTTTTAAAGATCCAGAAAATAATGCCCTAGAGTTTAAGGCCTTTAAAGATATGGAGCAACTCTTCAAAAAAAACAAATAATTCATCATATTTGATTATTATTAAAGATTGTTTAATTAGATTTGTGAAAGTTCAATTATTTAATAACCAATTAACAACGCAATTATGAAAAAATTAATGCTGATTTTAGCTGTGATTATTACAGCTTGTAATCCCCAAGTAGAAAAAGAAACAATAGTAACTCCAGAGGGAGCTGGTTTCTTCTTGCCAGCACCTGGCGAAAAGTATGTAGTAGCATCTGATGCAGTAACCGATGTTTGGATGAACTACATAAATGCCCATAACAAAAGAGATTTAGATGCTATTATGATGATGGAGTCTGACTCAATTAGTATAGATGCTCCAGACGGCACTGTTATTCAAGGTAAAGAAATGCATAGAGCTGCTCTTGATGCATGGTTTGCTGCAGAAAACCCAATGTGGGAAGTATATTGGGCTATGCCTTACAAAGCAGTTAAAAATGGTGCAGAATGGATTATCGCAGGACACCAAGTAACAACCACTGTAGACGGAAAAGAAAAAACTGAATTGCATATGATTGATGGGCAAATTGAAGATGGAAAAGTCAAGCGATTTTTTGTTTACACCAAAGATATTCCTATGCCACCGCTACCAAAAAAAGAAGAGAAAAAAGTTGCAAATAGTTTAGTTGATGCTGCTGGTGAGTAATATAAAATAAAACTTTAATACATAAAAAATCCCTTCCAATTAAGGAAGGGATTTTTTATGTATTATAAGTGGTTATTAAAACCCTACTTTTTAATCAATCGTTTTACAACGCTTGATTGCGCTCCGGTTATATGTACCATGTATACACCCGTTGCATAGGAAGACACATCGATCACTCGCTCACCTTGCATATCCTGTATGTCGATTTGCGATATTAATTTTCCTTTTAAGTCATAGACCTTAGCGGCCTCTAACTTAATACTAGAACTGTTTGATAGTGTTACTTGTTCTTCTGCCGGGCTAGGGTATAACGCAATTGCATTGCTTAACTCAAAGTCTTGATTACCTAAAAATTCCGGCAACATAACTAAAGGTCCTCCTGTGGGTAAAGCCACTCCAATTCCAAATGCTGGACCATCAGAGTTCTGGGAGGGATCTAAAAATCCGGTAGCTACAGCAACTAATGCTGCTCCATCTAATTCAAGGGAGGCAAGTGGCGCTTGATATGAAGCTACCGTTACAGAACCTGTTTCGTCTGTAACATCAAGCACATAGTCAGCAGTTGGTAGTTCCAAATAACCTTGAAATTCGGTATACGAAATATTATCTACTAAGGTTCCAGCACCCACACCTGTTTCAATGATATCAACGGTGGGGGCATCTGTAGATCCATGATGCACTAACACATCCGTATTTCCTGATTCGTCAGCTAGCTCTCTACCCATATCATAAATTTGCAATCCAAAAGCTTGTGGTGGGTTATAGCCTGAGCCACTAACAATACCATCAGCTACTACGATATAAGTTTCGTCTGCAGATAACGTAACAGGGGCCGTATAAATAGCATCCTCTACTCCAGAGCTGTTTGGAGGTGCTACTGATAATTCAATTTCTACGCCTGCTGGTGCATCCACAAAAGGTGAAGCGGTTCTAAATTCAAAATTTGGAATTAGGAGCGTTTCGTTTAAATAAACATCTACGGTTTCTGCTGCTGCGTCTGCCGAATTATGAATCACTTGAACTCTTGCTGTTTGTGTTTTCAAAAACTTAGTGTATTCTGATGGATTCGCAGGACATTGACCGGCAGAAGACATTGTTCGAGTTTCTACAATAGGGATGGCATAGCCTTCAGCCCACCAGAGCCATTGCTCAAGAGTTGTGATACACGGAGAGGATCCCGTTTGGCCATCAGTAAATGTTCTTGTACTTTTAACCAATGTTACATTGTTGTAAACAAAACCGTCTGGCATGGTAACACTTCCTGAGGAAAGCGATGTAGTTACCACTTGATCATCTCTATATAATTCTGGAGGGCATCCTGAGCAGGTAAATGGAATATTAAATACCCCATCAGTGTGAGTATCTCCAGTATTAAATGGATAAGGATTCACTACCAGTGGTGACGGATAGATAGTATTAATAATAGTCTGTTCTCCATGGTAGGTATACTGAGTAGGTTCGAATCCAAGAAAAAGTATATTCCCATCTTCATATTTAACATGCGTGGCATTGGGGTAATCATCAGCATCTGGTGAATCCGAAATAGGTGTTATTTGAACCGCTGAATCATTATCAGTTGTTACTTCAGAAAAGTCCCAATCGCCCTCTTCTGAAAAATCAATAAGTTGATTTTTTATGGAAACATCGTAAATAATTACGCCATCTGGGAAGTTGGGCATTTCAAGGGTTTGTGCAAATGTTATCTGTGATACAATTAAACAGACAAAAAATAGTATTTTTTTCATTTTTAGGTAAATTTTAATTAATAAATTGATTATGTGCTAGCTAACTTTTGCAAGTTAATTAAATATAATTTAGCTTGAAAAAAACAACAAAAGAATTTTAAAGATTAATAGAGTAAATGTTTTTTTGATTTGTTTCTCCAGCCCGCTTGATTGCGATATTTAACAAAATAAATTTTAAGATCACTTTGATTGGCATAATCAACAAAATAAACTTTTTTATCAGCTTGGTTTGCATAGTCAACAAAATACCATAAGCCATCATTGCCATCCACTTGATTTTCGTAGGCTACCTTAAACACCTTTAAATCGGCTTGATTTTCATAGCCAACTACATAAATTTTTAATTCTGCTTGGTTTGCATAAGCTACCGAATGTACTTTTTGAGAAAAACAAAATAATGAACTCAAAAGAAAAAGAGGTAAAAAAATTAATTTCATAAACACAATATACAATTAAAAAAAAAGAGTCATCATTTCTGATCACTCTTTTAGTTGTATAACTGTTTGATAAATTATGATTGGGGGATTCCTTTTCCATCTTTATTTGGAGCCCAAGAACTGTGCATTATTTTCCAGCCATCTGCCGTATTTACCCACACCGAAGAGCCTCGTGTGCTGTAAGCAACCTCTTCTTTAGTGTCTTTAAAAGTATAACTACCAGCAGCATAGAACGTAAGAACTGCTGTACTCATATCTGGTGAGTAAGTTACATCCATATCATTTAATACAAATTCATTCCAAACGATTGCTTGTTCTCTATCAAAAGAAGCTTTATTGAATGTATAAAAAGGAGATAAGTTAGAATCTCCAGTGGTGTGGATAATATCGGGATGCTCATATTTTGAAAATGTTTCATAATCTCCATCTGTGATGGCATCTTGAGCCTCTGTTTGATTTTTCATCAATTCTTTAGAAAGTTCCTCTTGGTTCACTTTAGCATAATAAGTTCGAGCATAATTCCAATATGGAGATCCAAAGCGAGCATAGTCTACAGCTTTTAATTCAGCATCTAAAGCCTTTTGATAGTCTCCGATAGCCGCATAATGTTCTGCCATTGAATCGTGTGCATTAGGACCGTCGTGCATTTGCTGAGAACGTGTTACATACTCCATCGCCATATCTTGGTTGGGCGCTCCATAATCGCCTCTTAAATAACCATAGGACATCATATTATAAGCAGCAGCAGCTTGGTTTGGAAACTTTTCTGCAAATGTTTTGAAGGAATTAAAGTCTGCCGGAGAAGTAACTAATAAATTTACTAAGGGACTGTCTGGATATTTAGTCGCCGATGCTTTTGCGACAGCAGGGCGGTCTTCTCTCGAAGCCATTAAAAATTCATGCCATGCTTTTTCCTCGGCACTTAATTTGGAAACATCCATCGCTTCCAACTTTGACTTTTGACTTCCCCAATTTGGATTAGGACTACTGATAGCTGCTAGGGCTAATTGAGCACATCCACATTTTGGATCTAATAAAAGTGCTGCTTTTGCCATTCCCATAGCTGGCAAATATTCTAAATTCGCAATGGACTCGATGGCTTCATTGGTGATTTTTGCAGCATCTTTTTTACAAGATGTTTTTTGAACCCATTGTGCACTGGCTACCGTAGAGCTCAATGCTAAAATAAAAAGTAATTTTTTCATAATGTTGTTTGTTAAGTTTAGCCAAACTTATAAAAATTAATTAAGTATTTTAAAAAAACGACTAATTAAATTGCATTTTGCAACAAAAAACTAAAAAAGAGCTATATAGAGCATAATAAAAACTCAAAAACACCCATAAACGTGAATATTTTTAGCTATAATTAGTGCATATTTGTAAAAATTAAAACCATGAAAAATATTCTTCTAAAATTACTTATTATTTTATCCTTTGGAAGTTGTGATGAGAATGCTCCTAGCGACAATATAGATTCTAATAGTTACAGCCTTTCAACCAAAATAATTTTAATTGAGCAGTATTTGGATAATAATAATCTTATTATAAGACCCGTCATGATCCAAGCTCCAGATGTTATTGATACCAGTAAAAGTTATCCCATAGTTTTTGCATTACACGGAAGAGGTGGAAATAATAACAGCTGGGTAAATCATTTAATCAACTATACTAACTCAGGAGAATTTATCGGAATTTATCCTCAAGGATATTTAGAATCTTGGAATCTTGGTCCAGAACCTTCAAACGCAAATGATGTTGAGTTTATAAATTTAATTGTTAATGAGTTGCAAAATTATGACAATTTAAATTTTGATAAAATGTATGCAATCGGAACTTCAAACGGATCGGGGATGGTAAATAAATTAGCTATCGAAACAAATCATTTTAAAGCTATAGCACCAATTGCATCACAACTAATTGAAAGCCTTCCGCTTTTAGATTCAACAAATCCTGTCTCTGTTTTTCAGGTTAACGGGGCTGCTGATACTACTGTACCTATTGACGGTGGCCCAAGGCTTGGTCATATTTTTTTAGATGCTTACGAAAGTGCTGAGCTTTGGGCTACAAAATTTAATTGCTCACAAAACCCAAATATTATAATGTTAGGTCAGGACACTTTATATGTTTTTGATTCTTGTGAAAATGAAAAAGAAATCAGGTATCTAAGAATCGAAGATGGAGAACATAACTTACCATTAGACGTATTATTTCATGATGTTTGGGAGTTTTTTAAAAGATTCTAAATACTACTGATATTGTTCTTTTATTGTTCCCACTGTAAGCCTACATCCAAATCCATCAAATGAACTGATCAACATAAGCTTTCGTGAGGACCAACTTTCAAAGTTAGAATTATACGATATAACTGGAAAACTTTTATTTAAAAAAGAATTAAATACAAATACCTATGAATTAAATATTGCAAATTATCCTTCAGGGACTTATTTAGTTAAGGTTTACAATCAAAATAATGCTTTATTAAACAAAAAGATTATCAAGAAATAATAGCACTAATATTAAAACAAAAAAACAGCGCTTAAAGCGCTGTTTTTTTTTAGATTTATTTTAATTATTTTTCTACAACCGAAAATCCAATATGTATATTTCCGGTTTCTTTATCTACAAATAACGCTCTATCTTTAACGG